>JBEENF010000047.1:0-13866 GCA_041192325.1 Verrucomicrobiota bacterium | reverse complement strand
GCCCAACCTCGCTTGCCATCGTGTACCGCGCCGCGAACGGCGCCGAGCTTGGCACCCGCCTGGCCGATGAGGTCGCGGCGCATCCGGCGTTGGACGAGCGGGCAATTTTCGTGGAGGCCGTTCAGCCGCCGACGGCCCTGTTTGTTTTTGGCGCCGGCGACGACGCCCAGCCGCTCGTGCGCTTCGCCCGGGAACTCGGCTGGCGCGTAACACTGGCCGATCCGCGCGCGACGTTTGCAACCGCAGAGCGATTCCCGGAGGCGACCGAATGCGTCGTCGGCCGGGTCGACGAGCTGGTCCAGCGCGCCGCCCCGGGACCCGACGCGGTCGCCGTGGTCATGACGCACCACTACGTCCACGACGTGCCGCTGCTGCGGGACTTGCTTGCCCGCCCGCTGGCCTACCTGGGCTTGCTGGGGCCGAAAAAACGGGCGAAAAAAATTCTCGCCGACTTGGCTGGCGCCGGGCTCAGCGCCGCAATCCAGCCGCCGGACACCTTTCGCGCCCCCGTGGGCCTCGACGTCGGCGCGGAGACCCCCGAGCAGGTCGCGCTTTCGATCATCGCCGAAGTGCAGGCGGTGTTGACGCACCGCGATGGCCGTCCACTCCGCGACCGCAGCGGTCCCATCCATGAATAACCCGGGGGCAGCGCCGACCGGGCAGCGCACCGCGTCGGGCTCTTCGCGTGGATTGCATTTCGGCGCGGTGATTCTCGCGGCCGGCGCGTCGACGCGCATGGGCTCCCCCAAGCAACTGCTCGAAATGAACGGTCGCCCGCTGGTGGTTCACGCGGTGGAGGCGGCGCTCGCTTCCGCCGCCTGGCCGGTCGTCGTGGTCCTCGGCGCGCACGCGGAAAAAATTCGCCCGTCGCTGGCGCGGTTTCCCGTTTTGATCACGGAAAATGCGGCGTGGGCGGAAGGCATGGCGTCATCGATTCGCACCGGGATCACCACCCTGCGCCAGTTTTCGCGCTCGCTCGAGGGCGCTTTGTTGGCGCTCTGCGATCAACCCGGGTTTTCCCCTGAAGTGATTGCGCAGCTCGTCACGGCGCAGGCCCGCACGAGCCGGAGCATCGCGACAGCGCATTATTCCGGTCGCAATGGCGCGCCGGCGCTTTTCCTGCGCGAGCACTTTGCCACCCTTGCCCGTTTGACGGGCGAAGAAGGCGCGCGCGCGCTGCTGAATGGCGACCCAGCGGGGGTCGCGGCGGTCGAGCTGCCCGAACTCGCGGTCGACTTCGATACGCCGGAGGATTTCGCGCGGGCAAAATCCTAGCAGATTCAGCCGCGTCGCGCGGCGGGATCCTACGGCAGCTTGGCTTCCGCCACCTTCTTGGTTTGGGCGGCCCGGAAACCGTCGAGGGCTTTTTTGATCGCCGGGTCGCTCAGGGCCAGAATCGCCGCGGCAAACAAGGCCGAGTTGATCGCGCCGGGTTTACCGATCGCCAGCGTCGCCACTGGGATGCCCCCCGGCATCTGCACCATCGAGAGCAGCGAATCCATGCCTTTCAGCGAAGCGGATTCCATTGGAACGCCAAGCACGGGTAACGGCGTCAACGCCGCGGCCACGCCCGCGAGATGCGCGGCGCCACCGGCCGCCGCGATCACGACCTTGAGCCCGCGGCCCTCGGCGCTGCGGCACCATTCAAACACAATGTCGGGCGTGCGATGAGCGCTAATGGCGCGCTTTTCATACGCGATGCCGAGTTGATCGAGCGTCTGTGCGCAATGCTGCATCGTCTCCCAATCCGACGTGCTGCCCATGATGATGCCAACGATAGGTGAAGCCATGGTCGCGAAAACTGGGAAACAGTTCGTGCCCTGTAAAGCGCTTCCGGAATTTATTGCCAGAACGGCCGGCCGGGGTGGCTGGCGGCCTCAAATCAGGGAAACGCCGCGTGGAACCCGCACCACCGTGGTGCCGGCGATCTTGTCGTGCCAGGACTGCCGCTGGTCATCCACCGCCACCCAAATAAAACCCAGTCCGGCCACCGCCAGCGACAGAAAACAACCCAGGACCCGCACCACGGCCGTTCCCCAGTCGATCGGTCGATCGTCGAGGCGCACGACTTTCAGCCCGCACACCGTTCCGCCAATCGTGGTGCCTTTCAATTTCCAGAGCACCGCCGCGTAGGCGGCGACTCCCAACAACGCCAGTTGTGGGCCTCCGGTGAGCAACGCCGCGATCAGGCCCAACAGCACGACGTCCAAGAGCAACGCCGCCAGTCGAATCCAGAAGCCCGCACGGGGGAGATTCGCCGACAGCTGCGGCGGCGCATTGCCGGGGAAAGTCTGGAATACCGGTGGAACCGCGGTGCTTTCCGGCGCGCCGGCGGTATATC
Source organism: Verrucomicrobiota bacterium (assembly GCA_041192325.1). Classification (GTDB taxonomy): domain Bacteria; phylum Verrucomicrobiota; class Verrucomicrobiia; order Opitutales; family Opitutaceae; genus ER46. The sequence continues at coordinate 11,525 of JBEENF010000047.1, read as the reverse complement.
CGCGATTGCCAAAGCCGGCCTGACTCGGATCAGGGGCAGGCGCCGGGGCCACCGGCGCCGGTCGACTGTGTTTGATCGCGAGCAATGCGGTGAACGCGACGACGCCCAAACCGAGCCAGCTGATCATCTTCATCAGCAGGAATCCAAGAACGGGGATCGTGTAAAGACCGAGCACGGCGAGACCTGCCAGCAACACCGCGAGCGCGGGATGCCCAAAGGCGCGGCCCAACCGCCGCGTGCCCTTGCGGCCCAGCCACCCCAGGACCGCCGCCACGCCAAACAGCGAGCCGAAGAACAGTGTTCCTGCCGCCACCGGCACCAGCAGGATGCCCACGCCGGTCACCACCAATAGAACCATCGCCCCCGGCGTAAGGAACACCGTCAGCAGGGCAGCGATCGCCGTCCCGCCGGGCCGCGCATCCAAGGTCCGGATGCACTGTTCGAGCCCGCCCCGAAAAAGCAGCGCCAGCGCAACGTAGAAGGCCAGGAACGCCCCGGCGATCGCCCAAGCCCAAGCCAGATGGGGTCCGAACGCCAGCGGCCGTCCCCAAAGTAGACACTGTTCAATCCAGGCTGTCAGCCCGGCGTGATCCGCGGTGAGTCGACCCAGGCCGATGTTTTGCACGTTGCCTGCCACGACCGCGTTCGCATCGCGCCGGACGCTGCCGCCCACGCACACAATTTGTCCCTCGACCTCCGCCTTGGGCCCGAGTTCGACGTCGCCGAACACCGCCACGACATTGCCTTTCACCAGGCCGTTCACGAACACGTCGCCCAGCACCGCCACGGCAGCCTCGCCCACCGTGCCACTAACGCAGGTATTGCCGAAGATGGATACCACGCCTTCCCGGACTTCGCCGTCTGCCGTCGAGGATCCGAAGATCGAGACGACCGCATCCGAGGCGCGTCCGGAGGGCTGCGTGGAGTCGTTGAAAATATTGATCAGGACATCGCCGGTGTGTTCGTGCTCGCGCGCCTTGTCCCGCCGCGCTTTCGGAGGAGTGGGTGCGCGGGGCGCCGCTGGTTCCGGCGGTGTTTCGATGGCCGCGGGCGGTGGGGGAGCAGGTGCCTGCGCGCCGCGCCCGATGGGTGCCGAAAGAAACCAGGCCGCGCAACCGGCCAGCAGAAAAAAGGTAACGGAGGTTTTCATTTTAAAGCGGACTGTCCCGGTCGGGTTGGAGAACTCGGTACGCGATCGCGGCGAGCCCAAGGAGGACTGCGTTGGCCAGGGCGATGACCCCGAGAACTCCCAGGAGCCAACGTGGGTTGATGTTTTGGATCACGATGGCGGCAGCATTCCCCAACGCCGAAACGACAGCGCAAATACCCTGAACCCGCTCTCCCGCCAGCATCCCGAGCGCGATGACATTAATCGGCCTCGGTCCGCCCAACACCCAGATTCCCCCAGCCAGGAGTGAAAGCGTCAGCGCAACGAAGACGACGCGCGCGGTCGTGGGCCAACGCGAGTAACCCTGGGTCCACCACGGGCCGGAGGATTGTTGAGCAATGGCTGCCAGAACCCGGGCGGGCAACGACTCAGGCGCGCGGCGCCATGGCAGGTCGCGCAAGGCGGCGCGCGTCAGTTGTTCCAGGTGTTCTTCGTCGCGGGGAGTCATCACGATTTGAAATCAATTTCACCGCGGTGGCCGCCCGGGGACAGCATGACGGCAAGGGCGGCGCGACCACGCAGAATGTCAGTCTTCACCTTCGCCAGCGAAACGTGGAGCTTCGCCGCAATCTCCTCGTAGGGCATGTCCTCAAAATGGAACAGGACGAGCGGCGCGCGCTGATGATCCGGCAGTCGCTTCAGTGCCCGCTCGACCAGGGCCAAACGCTCGTCGGCGTCCATGCCCGCGAAGAAAGTATCGGGCGCCGCAAACTCCCTCTCGATCGACTCGTCGCCCGACCCCCGATCGTGGCGTTTCAGCTCGGAGAAAAAGCGCCAGCGGTTTCGGTAGCGGGAAAGATGATTCAACGAGAGATTGGTCGCGACCGTCTTCAACCAGCCGCCGGCCGTCGGGCTGGCCCGCAGCCGCGCAAAATTTTCGTAAGCTTTCAGGAAAACCTCCTGCGCAATGTCCTCCGCCTGCGCGTCGTTCCCCGTCAGGCGCGCGGCGGTCGAGAAAACCATGTCCTGGTAGTTGCGCATAAACGTCGGGAATTCGCCGGGGGCGATCAACTCCGAGGCGGAAGTTGGCACGGGAGGTTCATCGTTCATGCCCAGAACCCGGCCGGCGCCGGAAAGTTGCAAATAGTGGCGCGAAACCCCGCGCCTCGCGAGCCAAGATCACCGGCGCGGTGGAAATGCAAGATCAGCTCGTGTCGTTCAGTCTGTTTCTCACCTGCTCGGGCGCGGCGAGCGTTCGCGAACTTCGCCTTGGGCATCACGTCCGACCGGCGGCGCCAAACTACCCTGGAATTCTCTTCCTGGGCGGGCTATTCCCTCCGACCAGGTCCGCTAAAAATCCAGCGCCTTCAGGGGCCCGATCTGCACGCCAAAGCGCTCGTTGTAAGGCTTAACGCGTTTGAAATCGCTTCGCTGCAAATCGATCGTGCCGCCCACACTGACGAACAGCACCGAAACCGAGGCATCACCCTTCATGCTGGACAACGCCGGGGCAAACTTCGGGTCGATCACGGAAAAATCCAGCGAGCCGTCGCCCGATTTGACCTTGGCCAGGACTTTCATGCGAAATGATTCCCGCAACCGCAGCGAAACATTGGCCAGCGTCTTTCCGTCCGGCGCGAGCCGGACAAACACGCGGAATTTCTCCGGGGGAAACCGCACATTGTCGGCCTTGCTGAGCGGCACCTCAAAAACCATCCCGTCGGCGCCCGCGCTCACCACGGTGGCGCGCTCGAACTGGATCACCTCGCCAAGCGCTTTGCGTGGATCGGTCTCCGGATTCTCTTCCCGCTTTCGGGCCAGGAGGCCGCGGCGGCGGTAGCGGGCTGTTTCCTTCCCGGTGGGCGGCTTGCCGTTGATCTCCAACGGCGTCCACTGCTCTTCGTACGGGCGCGAGGGATCGTAGCGCACGACCGACTGACGCTTCGGTTTTCCTTTTTCGTCGAGCTGAATGGTGGTCTCGGTACACGCCCAACGGGTGTAGTCAGCCGCGAAATTGCGCACCGCGTCCTCCAGCGCGTTTTTTTCCTCCGGGGTGGCATCCCGCGCCGTCGCCTGGTGATCGCGGGCCGCCGACAGCAGCGCTCCAACGAAAAAAAGGAAAAGGAGAATATGCCGGGACATGGGAGCCTTAAACCGCGCGATGTTTCCGGTCGCGCGAGACGACGCAACTCTCGTTTTACCCGCCGCCCGCGGGCCCCCGCACGCCTTACGGCGCGGGGGCGGAATTCGGCGGTGGCGTCACACGCTTGAAATCGCTCCAGGTGAAATCCACCCGCTCGCCCAGCCGCAACACACTCGCCTGCGCCTTCCCATTCGGCTGCGCCAGCGACGGAGTCGGCTCCTCCTCGTCGAACTCGAGATCGAGACTCCCCCCGGTGACCCGCGCGATGCCGAGCAGCACCTTGAAGGGTTCGCGGACATGCGCGCTCAAGTGTTCGAGCGCGCGGGTCTCCTTGTTGATCGCCACGGTCACGTCCACTTTGTCAGTCGGAAACAACCAGTTTTTGTCGCCGCGCAACGGCACGCCAAAGCGGATGGTTTTCGCGTCCTCCGCCAACACCCGCGCCCGTTCAAAGTCAAAAAACTCGCCGAGCGGCGAGTCGAACTTCTTTCGCTTCTTCTTGAATTTGCGTTTCTCCCACGCGGCTCGCTCTTCCGGCGTGGGCGGGCGCCCATTGATCGCGAGCAGTTGCCACCGCGCATTGCCCAGCCGGGAGGGATCATAACGCTCGAGACGCTCGCGCGGCTGGCCGTTGTCATATTCGATCGCGCGTTGGGTAAAGGCCCAGTGGTCACGTTCGCCCAGCCAGTTTTGCACGGCTTGGTGCAACAGGGGCTCTCCCGCGGCCGTCAGCGGGCGATGGAGCGCAATCAGCGCGAGGAAGAGCAGGGCGGGTCTCATGGCGGCTCGTTTGCAGACACCCCGCGAGAAGTAAGGTTCAAGCGCAAATTCCCGGCCGCCAGAGCACCCGCATCACGCGCCTCGCCGGCTACATCCGGCAAATAAGCAACTCGCGTTCGAAGATCATTTCCTTCGGCAGGCGGTCATGCAGGTCGAGAAACAGCTCCTCTTGTCCAATGACTTCAGCGCGCCACGCGGCTCGATCGAATCCCTGCAGTTCCGCAAACTTCTCGCGGGAAAACGCCAGTCCGGTCCAGTCGAGATCCTCGTAACGCGGCGTCCAGCCGATCGGTGTTTCGCGGCCCAGCGCGCGACCGCGGGAGCGGTCGACGATCCACTTCAACACGCGCATGTTTTCCCCAAAACCCGGCCAGAGAAATTTTCCGTCGGCTCCCTTGCGAAACCAGTTCACGTGAAAAACGCGCGGCGTCTCGCTCAAGCGCTTCTGCATCGTGATCCAGTGCCGGAAATAATCGCCCATGTGGTAGCCGCAGAACGGCAGCATCGCCATCGGGTCCCGCCGCACCTTGCCCACTGTGCCGGCCGCTGCGGCCGTCATTTCCGAACCCATCGTTGCGCCGATGAATACGCCGCTGCTCCAGTTGAACGACTGGAAAACGAGCGGCATCGTCGTCGCGCGCCGGCCCCCAAAAATGAACGCGCTGATCGGCACGCCCTCGGGATCCTCCCACGCGGGATCGATCGTGGGACATTGCGCGGCGGGCGCCGTGAAGCGCGCGTTCGGATGCGCGGCCTTTGCTCCCGTGGCCGCGGCAATTTCCGGCGTCCACTCCCGGCCCAGCCAGTCCGTCAATTTCGCCGGAGTTTGCGCGGTCATGCCCTCCCACCAGACTCCTCCTTCGGGGGTGAGCGCCACATTGGTGAAGATCGTGTTCTTCGCGAGCGCCGCCATCGCGTTGGGATTCGTCGCGGCTGAAGTTCCCGGCGCCACGCCGAAAAATCCCGCCTCGGGATTGATCGCGCGCAGACGGCCGCTGGCGTCGGGCTTGATCCAGGCAATGTCGTCTCCAACGGTCCAAATCTTCCAGCCCTTCCTTTGGAAGGAGGCGGGCGGAATCATCATCGCAAAATTCGTTTTCCCGCAGGCGCTCGGAAACGCCGCCGCGACGTAGGTTTTTTCGCCCCTGGGATCCTCCACGCCGAGAATCAGCATGTGCTCCGCCATCCACCCTTCATCGCGAGCCATGTTGGATGCGATGCGCAACGCGAAGCATTTTTTGCCCAACAAAGCGTTGCCACCGTAACCGGAACCAAAACTCCAGATTTCCCGCGATTCCGGAAAATGAACGATGTATTTCTCGGCATTGCACGGCCAGGCGACGTCCTGCTGCCCTTTGGCCAGCGGCGCGCCCACGGAGTGCATGCACGGCACCACGCGTTTTTCGCCCCGGTCGATTTCCTTGAACACCGGCCGGCCGATGCGCGCCATGATGCGCATGTTGATCACCACATAGGGGGAGTCCGTGAGCTGCACCCCGATCTGCGCCATCGGTGAACCAATGGGCCCCATGCTGTAGGGCAGCACGTACAGGGTGCGCCCGGCCATGCAGCCCGCAAACAGCGAACGGAGTTTTTTGCGCATCTCGAACGGGTTGACCCAATTATTGGTCGGCCCCGCCGCCTCCCGCGAATGGGAACAGATATAAGTCCGGTCCTCCACGCGCGCCACGTCCGACGCATCGCTGCGGGCATAGAAGCAGCCCGGCCAGAGTTTCTGGTTCAGCTTGATGAGCGTGCCGCTTTTCACCATCTGCCCGCAAAGCCGGTCGTATTCCGCCTGTGACCCGTCGACCCAATGCACCGCCGCGGGTCGACAGAGCTCCACCATCTTTTCCACCCAACGCAGCAAGTGCTTGTTCTTACTCAGCGGTTCGGCGGCACGCGATGGTCTCATCGCCGAAAACTAGAGCCCAAAAACCTTTCGGCAAATGACAAAGCCACGCCGCGACTTGGACAGGCGTAAAATCGCCCGTCGCTTTCCCGCGCCGCGCCGCCAGTCTGCCCTCGTGAACAAGCTCTGCATTTTTGTCGGCGCCGCCCTCGGCGGTTATACGGGTTGGGGCCTCGGCGATGGCCTCGGGATGGGCGTCGGCTGGGCCTTCGTCCTCAGCGGCGTGGGTAGCATGGCGGGCGTCTACGCCGGCTGGAAACTCGCGCGCAAACTCGCGGAATAGGCCGTTCGGCTCAGCGCCCACCGGACTCCGCCGTGGCTTGCAAGCCCTCGTCCCAACGGCGGCGCAAGCCGATCACCAATGGATGCGCGGACGATGCCCAGGTCGCCAGGGTTGCCCGGTCATCCACGTCCCATAGCTCGCGAACTGGTGTGGCGCCGCGCACTGAATTTATTACGACCACCGCGTCCGCATGGAGGAAATCAGCGAGTGAGGAGCGAGTAGGCTCCGCCGGGAACCCGTGTTCGAGCAGCCATTGCAGGCACGTTCCCGGCACGGCGCCAAGCTCGGGATCCGGATAAAACCACCGGCCGTCGCGGAGCCACGCGAGATTGTGCCGCACTCCCTCCACGACGCGCCGACTGTCCCGCGTGAGAAAAAGTCCTTCGTCGCTCGCCGCGGCGCCACGGCGCCGTAATTCGAGGCCACCCATCAGCGCGTTGCCATAATTCAGACTCTTCGGACGCGGCCGCCATTCCCCCGTGTCCCGCGGAAGCTCCAGCAGACGCAGCGCCACACCGTGGGGCGGAGCGGCGGGCGGCAAGGGCCGCAACGAAAGCAGTTCCGCTGGATTTGAATAAGGCGCGTGACCGTCCTCGTCCTTCGGTGTTCCCGCGGTGAGGGTATAGCGAAACACCGCATCAGTGAGCCCGTGTTTCGCCAGCAAGGTCCGGATCACTACGCGCAGCTTAGCCTCATCGGATATCAGGAGGGTGGAACCTGGCTCGATGCCGGCCACCACGCAGGCCTGCTCCAGCCGTCGCCGGTGCAAATCCCACAGATGAGGGCGGCCTGCGGAGGTGCGAAACGTTTCGAAAAACCCCAGACCGAAAAGCAGCCCGTGATCGTCCGCGGAAACCTGAGCCGCTGCGTTCTCCAGAATGGAGCCATTCTGGTAAACAAAACCCACCGCGCGACTCTGGGGCTCAGCCATTTTTTGCCGCCATTTCCCATGCGACCCAGAGGGCCCGCGCCTTCTGGGTGGCTTCCGCGTATTCCCGCTCCGGCCGTGAATCCGCGACAATGCCAGCGCCTGCCTGCACATGCGCGACTCCACCGCTCACGAGCATCGAACGAATGACGATGTTCATCTCCATGTTGCCGCCATAGCCGATCCAACCCAGCGACCCGGTATAAAATCCGCGGCCCACCGGCTCGAGCTCCTCGATGATTTCCATCGTGCGGAGCTTCGGGCAGCCCGTGATGGTCCCCCCCGGAAACATCGATTGCAACAGATCGACCCAGGTTTTCCCCGGAGCGAGCCGGCCTTCCACCTCGGACACCAGATGCATGACGTGCGAATAGCGCTCGACCGCCATGAATTCGCGGACGGCGACCGTGCCCCACTCCGCCACGCGGCCGATGTCGTTCCGAATCAGGTCGACGAGCATGAGATGTTCCGCGCGTTCCTTTTCGTTGGCAAAGAGCTCGGCCGAGAGATTGAGGTCGCGCGCGGCGTCGTCATCCCGCGGCCGCGTGCCCGCGATCGGCCGCGACACGATCCGTCCGTTGACCAGACGCACCAGCAGCTCCGGCGAGCCGCACACGAGGGCAAACGCCGGCAACCGGAGCAGGCCCATGTACGGTGACGGGTTCACGCGCCGCACCGCTTCATAAAGCGTCTCGGACGGGACCCGCGTGACCCGACTGCTGCGCACCGAAAGATTCGTCTGATAGGTGTGGCCCGCCGCAATATACTCCTGCACGTGCCGCACGGCCTGTTGAAAGCCCGCAGCGGTAAATGAATCCGCGGGCGCGGACACCGGATCCGCCAAAACACGTTCGGGCCGGTGTGCTGCTCGTCCGCCCCCCGCTTTCCATCGCGCCCAGGCGTCATGGGCAGCTTGGAGCGCTTCCTGATACTGCGCGGCCAGATCGGCCGGCGACGCCGCTTCAACGTTGCGCCAGATCACAATGCCCAGAGTCCGTTCCTCATGGTCGTAAACGAACAGCTCGCGCGTCTCGACCATGGCGAGGAGCGGCAGCGGGAGGTCCCGCGTGGCTTGCGCAGGTAGCCTTTCCCATGTCCGTACCAAATCGTAGCTCGCAACGCCAATAAATCCGCCGGCCATGGTCGTCCACTCGGGGAGTGTCGGCGCGTTGGCCTCGCTGAGCAAAGCCGCGAGCACGACGAGCGGCGAACCGGCCCGTTCCCCCAGGCGCGTCAGGCCGTCGGCAGACCGGACTTCCGCGCTGGCAGTGTTCGCCAACACCACCCGTTCGGGACGGTCACAGAGGTACGTATAGCGACCGCCGCGGGTGCTTTCCAGCAGCGCCGAGACCGGCCCGTCGGCGAAACCCTCCCACGACGAGGGCGGAGATTCGTCCTGACGCACCAGCGCCGCCGGGAGTCGCTTGAATCCCTGCTGTCGCCATCGCGGCCAGTCGTCCTGAGTGGTGGGCTGCATCTAAGCGGGTGTTGGGAAAAATTATCGCCCGCAATGTGCGGGATTCGGAACGACGGTGTCGAGCGATGAAGGAAGCGTGGACGAACCGCGCTTCTGTGGTTGGCAAATGGCATGAAGCTGGAGTCCAGTCTCGCGTGCAATCCTGGCAAAGTCCGCATGGCCGTACGTTGCCCCAAACCGGGGGACGAACCCTCATCATGGCCATTCTCAACGTGACGCCGGATTCGTTTTCCGACGGAGGGCAAATGCCCAGCTCGCAGGCGGTCGTCGATCACGCCGCCTCGCTGCTGGCGGACGGCGCTGACGTACTGGACATCGGCGGGGAATCGACGCGACCGGGCGCGGGGGCGATCAGCGAGGATCAGGAACTTGCGCGGGTACTTCCCGCGATCGCGGCCGTGCGCCAAGCGTGGCCCGACGTGCCGATTTCAATCGACACGATGAAGCCCCGCGTAGCCGAGGCGGCGGTGCAGACCGGCGCCGACCTCGTAAACGACGTGTGGGGCTTTACCCAGGAACTTACGCTGGACCAGCGGCGCCACGCGCTCGCCTCGTTGCGCTCCGGTCAGGCCGACGTGCCCCTCACCGCCATGGCGGAAACGGTCGCGCGGCTCGCCTGCCCCGTGGTGCTGATGCATAACCGGCCAGATCGGGATTACGGAGATTTCTGGACCGACCTGCGGCTCGATCTCGAACTGAGCCTCGCCCTCGCCCGGCGCGCCGGAGTCCAGTCGCATCAAATCTGGCTGGATCCAGGCTTTGGCTTTGCCAAGGACGTCGCGCAAAATCTCGAAGTACTGAAGCACCTCGACCGCGTGGTCGCTTTGGGACAGCCTGTGCTCGTGGGTACCTCGCGCAAATCGACCATCGGAAAAGTCCTCGACGCGGCCGTCGACGACCGCGTCGAGGGCACCGGCGCGACCGTGGTCTGGGCCATTCAGCAGGGGTCTCGGATGGTTCGGGTCCACGACGTCGCCGCCATGAACCGCTTTGTGCGGATGGCAGACGCCATCAAAGCCGGGCTGGCCTACCCGACGCCTTTTTCATGGACACCCTGATTCTCCGCGAACTGCATTTCTCCGCCCGCCACGGGGTTCTCCCGGCGGAAGCCGAAAACGAGCAACCGTTTTCCGCCACCGTTGAGCTGGAGCTTTCCCTCGCCCCCGCCGGTGAATCCGATCGGCTTGATCTGACCGTCGATTACTGCGCGGTGCAGGCGGTGGTGCGGAATGTGATTGGGGGCGCCCATCGGTATCTCATCGAGACCCTGGCGGAGAGCATCGCGGCGGGGTTGCTCGAAAAATTTCCGCAAGTGCGCGCGGTCTCGGTCGAGGTGCTCAAGCCCCGGCCGCCGGTGGACTTTCAGTTCGCGGGCGTTGCCGTTCGCATTCGGCGCGAACGCAGCGTATCCGGACAATGAAGCCGCGCGCACGCCAGGCGTTCATCGGCGCAGGCGCCAATGTAGGGGATCGCGCCGCCACGCTGCGCGCCGCCATCAAACACCTCGGCGGGCACGCGGGGATTACTGCGCTCGAAACTTCTCCCGTTTACGAAACCGAACCCGTGGGGCCGATCGATCAGCCCAACTTTCTCAATCTCGTGGTAGGCGTCGAAACCTCCCTCGAGCCCGAGGCCTTGCTTACGCTCCTGCTGGAGATCGAGCAGTCGTTTGGACGCATTCGCGCGGAGCGCTGGGGGCCCCGCGTGCTCGATCTGGATCTGCTGGCGTTTGAAAACGAAACCCGCGCCACCCCGCAACTCGAACTGCCCCACCCGCGGTTGTTGGCACGACTGTTCGTCACCGTGCCGCTGCGCGATTTGATGATGCGTCCGCGTTTCGACCGTCTTGTTTGGGCCGACCTCCGAAAAGCGTTGGCGGCTCTTCCCGTCCCCTCGGCCGGCTGGCGGCCGTGGGCGAGCGACTTTACCGCATGAATGCCGGCGGCGCGAACGCCCGCGATTATTTGCGGCAGCTGAAAGCCCGCGGCGTAAGTCCCGGCTTGGAGCGCATGCAACGCTTGGTAGCGGCGCTGGGGCATCCCGAGCGCGCCACGCCTTGCGTGCACATCGCCGGCACCAACGGCAAAGGCTCTGTCGCCGCCATGCTCGAAGCGGCGCTTCGCGCCGCCGGCTGGCGCACGGGCCTCTACACTTCCCCGCATCTCGTGCAGCTGGGCGAGCGCATCCAGGTGAACCGCCAACCGCTGCAGTGGGAACAGCTCGCGGCCTACATCGGCGAATTCGCGCCGCGGGCGCAAGCGCTGACCGACGCCGCGGGGTCCGTGGCGCCGCCAAGTTATTTCGAATTTATGACCGCCATGGCCTTCACGCATTTCGCGCGAGAACGCTGCGATATTGCCATCATCGAATGCGGCATGGGCGGCCGTCTTGACGCCACGAACGTCGTCACGCCAGAGGTCAGCGTGATCACTTCGATCGGACACGATCATGGCGAGTTCCTGGGCCACTCGCTGGCCCAGATTGCGATGGAGAAGGCCGGGATCATCAAAACCGGTCGCCCGGTGGTGATCGGCCGTCTGCCCGCCGAACCGGAAACTGTCATTCGCGCGATCGCGCAGGAGCGCAACGCGGCTGTGATTTCCTTGCCCGAGACGTTGGGCGTGGACCCAAAGAATTATCCGACGACCAATCTCGAAGGCGCGCACCAGCGCGAAAACGCCGGTGTCGCGCTTCTCTCCGCTCAATTCCTGCCCGCGCGGTGGCGAATCACCGCCGGTTTGATGGCCCGCGCGCTCCAGCAGGTCGACTGGCCCGGGCGCTGGCAGCGGCTGCGCGCGAGCAACCGGCAGATTATTCTCGATGGCGCCCACAATGCGGAAGGCGCCGATTCGCTGGAGCGCAACCTGACGCGGCTGCGGTCCGAAACGGGCCGC
>JBEENF010000046.1:0-13907 GCA_041192325.1 Verrucomicrobiota bacterium | reverse complement strand
CGAGGTGGCCCGGAACATCCCCGAGGCCGTGGCGCGCATCCGGGCACGGACGTCCTTGCCGATGGTGGTTGGATTTGGGATCGGCACTCGCGCGCAAGTCGCCCAGGTCGCCGCCCATGCCGATGGCGTCGTCGTAGGCAGCGCGCTGGTGAACTGCATTCGCAACCACTTGGGTGACCGGGCGAAGATGGTGGGGGCGATCGCGGCTCGGGCAGCGGATTTGTCCGCCGGAGTGGCACGCACTACTCCGCTGGCGGGCTGAACCGCGGGCGCTAAACATTCCGCACCCCAAATAGTGTGCGCCGCATTCTGCTCATTGATGACGACCGGCTGCAATTTCGGCTGACACAGGCGCATGTTGAAAACTTCCAGGGCGACAAATACCAGCTGAGCTGGGCGGCGACCTACGAAGAAGGCATCGAGCAGCTGATGTCAGGGGCTTATGCGGCGTGTCTGCTGGATTATCAGCTCGGCGAACGGGACGGACTGGAGCTTATCCGCGAGGCCATTTCCCGGGGTTGCCGCACCCCGATCGTATTCCTGACGGCCGAGACGGCGCAGCGGGTGGACATCGCGGCGATGAACGAGGGCGCGCTGGACTACTTGGTGAAAGGCGAGATCACCTCGCGAATGGTCGAGCGGTCGTTGCGTTACGCGTTGAAATTGGCGGAGACCAGGGAGGCGCTGCACCGGCTTGCCACGCGCGACCAGTTGACGGGCCTGCTCAACCGCCGGGAATTCGAGCGAATCATTGTCGAGGAGGAAGAGCGCGCACTACGCTTCGGGCACCCGCTGGCTCTGGTGATGGTGGACATCGACCATTTCAAATCGGTCAACGATACACACGGGCACACGTCGGGCGACACGGTGCTGAAAGAAGTGGCACGGCGCGTGGCGGCCGAAGTCCGCACGGTGGACCGCGTGGTGCGTTTCGGCGGCGACGAGCTCGCGATGATCCTGGTGCAGACCGACCGGTTGGGCGCCTTGGAAGTGGCCAATCGCGTTTGCACGGGGGTCGAGCTGGAGCCGATCGTGGTGGGAGAAAAAAATGGACCCTTGAACGTTACAGTGAGCGCGGGTTCGTCGGCGATGCCTCAGGATGTAGGCTCCCTCCTTACGCTGCTGAATGCGGCGGACAAGGCGTTGTATGCCGCCAAGCGCGCTGGCCGAAATCGGGCCGCAGCTTACCACGAGCTGTAGAGGGCAAGGGAGCTGCGAGCGGCGCCTCGGGGCAGAGAAGGGTTGTGCGGCCGCGGCGATCGTGCTCCAACGGAACTCATGACTGCCGCTGAACTTCGTCGCGCCCGGGCCGCCTTGGAAACTTTCGTGATCGAGACTCCCTCGTGGGGCTTCGCGGACACCGGCACACGTTTTGGAAAATTTTTTCAGGATGCCGCGGCGATCGACATCGCCGACAAGCTGGCGGATGCGGGCCAAGTGCACGCGTTGACGGGATGCTGTCCCTCCGTAGCCGTGCATGTGCTCTGGGATTTCCCCGCCGGGCAGGATCCTAGGGCAGTGGCAAAACTGGCCCGCAAGCACGGCGTGCGGATCGGCGCGATCAACCCGAATCTTTTCCAGGACCAGGCGTACAAATGGGGCTCGTTCGGGCATGATGACCCTGCGGTCCGGGCGCGCGCGCTGCAGCACTGCGTGGATTCGCTGGCGATCGGGCAGGCCGTGGGCAGCGATTGCCTTTCACTCTGGTTCGCTGACGGCACAAACTACCCGGGGCAAGGGAGCATTCGTGCGCGCAAGCATTCATTTGAAACCGCTTTGCAGGCGCTGCATCGCCATTTGGGGCCCAAGCAGACCATGCTCATCGAATACAAACCGTTCGAGCCCGCATTCTACGCGACCGATATCGCAGACTGGGGCATGGCGTGCCTGCTGGCGCGGAAAGCGGGACCGGGCGCGAAGGTGCTGGTCGACACCGGCCACCATTACAGCGCGCAGAATATCGAGCAGATCGTGGCCTGGTTGCTCGATGAAGAAATGTTGGGCGGATTTCATTTCAACGACCGCCGGTATGCGGACGACGACCTGACGCTCGGCTCAATCGACCCGTATCAGGTTTTCCGGATTTTCCATGAAATCCATTTCTACGCGGCGGACCAGGGGCGGATGCCGAAAATCGCCTATATGATTGACCAGTGCCACAACGAGAAGCCGAAGATCGAGGCGACCATCCAGACCGTGCTGATGGCGCAGGAGCTTTACGCGAAAGCGGCTTTGGTGGATCACGTCGCGCTGCGGCGCGCGCAGGCAAAGCACAACGTCATCGATGCCGAGTTGCTGTTAAAACGGGCGTTCTTCACTGATGTCGCGCCTGCCCTGGCGGCGTGGCGGCGGAGCCGGCGGCTGCCGCTCGATCCGCTGATGGAGCATCGCCGCAGTGGCTACGAACGCGCGGCGGCGGCGGAACGGAAACAGCGCCGTCAGTCGCTGGGGATAGGACGCGGCGGTAGCTTTGCCTGAACGCACGGCGTGCACTTCGTGGGGCCGGTCGCCCCACCGGAGTTCATGCTCGGAACTTGAACCGTCGCACCATGCGCGAGAAAAGCCACGGCACGAAGCGCTGCAGATAAATTGCGGCAACCTCGGGTCCGCCCACGTAAATTTCATCCCGACGGCGGTGCAGGCCCCGGAAAATCTTTGCGGCGCAACGTTCGGCGGAAATGCCTCGGGAGGACTCCGCGTGGACTTGCTCGTTTTTTCCCGTGGGCCCGAGCGCGTTGGCGCCGACGGCAGTTTGCACATAGCCGGGGCACACCAGCGTCACTTTAACGCCGTCGCGCCAGAGTTCGGCGCGCAGTGAATCGAAGTAGCCGTGCAGCGCGTGCTTGGCGGCGGCGTAACTGGAGCGACCGGGTGTGCCCACGTAACCCATCACACTGCTGATCACGACCACGCGGCCGGCGCGCCGGTCGAGCATCGCGGGCAAAACGGCCTTCGTGAGCGCAATCTGTCCGAAGTAGTCCACCTCCATCAGCTCCCGTTCCGTGGCAGGGGAGGCATCGATCGCGCGCGACCGCTGGCTCACGCCACCGTTGTTCACGAGCAGATCAATGCGTGGGCGTTGGGCGAGAACCGATCGGACAATTGCGGGAAAAGTTTCGCTGCGGGCGAGATCCAGCGGCGAAATCACATGTTCGTCCGGTCGTGCGCATCGTGCCCGCACGCGTTCCAGTGCAGCGGGGCGGCGACTCGACAGCACCAACCGCGCGCCTTCCCGTGAGAACTGCACCGCGAGCGCTTCGCCGATGCCTGAAGACGCGCCGGTAATCCAAACGACCTGGTCGGAGAAACGCATGGCGGCGTCGGGCCGTTTTCTTCTAGCGGCGACGTCCGGGCCACGTGGCCGGTCGGGTCCAAAACGCATCCGCGCGGCCGCCGTAGTAAGGCTCGAGAATCGTGTCCATCACCGCCGACGCGCGGCGGGCGGATTCGCCGGTGCTCGGGCATGTGCCGCGTCCAAGCAGATCGTCAACGACCGTTTGAATCAGCGGCTGGGCCACGTGCGGCGGATGCGGTAGGTTAAAGTGCTCGACCCCCCGCGCCGTTTCGAAACGCACCGGCTCCTGGGCAAAGACGGAAAATGAAACCCGGCCCTGGACGCCGGAGAACTCCATGACGTCGTCTTTCACCTGACTTGAAAAATTCCAGCAAGCGGCGCCGGGTACGCCGGCTGCCCGGAACGTGATCGCCACGGCATCTTCGACATCCGCGAGACTGGCGAGCCGCGCAGCATGGCCGGTGATGTGTTCGAGCGGTCCGCCGAAAAAATCGAGCAGGTCCAGCACATGCGAGCCGACGTCGAGGAGCAGTCCGCCACCGGCTTGCTTCGCATCGACGCGCCAGGCGCTCGCCGCGGCCACCGGATCGGCGGGTGGCGGCGTCGCCATGCGGTAGTTGATTCCGGTCAGGGCGCCGAGGGCGCCTTCGGCCAGGAGTTCGCGGACTTTGAGGAAGCGGGGGAGTGCCCGCCGGTAATAAGCGACGAAGAGTTTCTGTTTCGCCGCGGTGAAGGCCGCGAGCATCGCGTCACATTCGGGCGTGTGCCGCGCCATCGGTTTCTCGACGTACGCGGGTTTGCCCGCGGCCGCGACGAGTCGCGCGCCCTCCAGATGCGCGCCGGGCGGTGTGGCGATGTAGACGGCGTCGACTTCGGGATCGTTGACCAGCGCGGCGGCGTCATCGTACCAGCGCGGCACGCCGTGTCGGCGCGCGTAATCGGCGGCGAGCGGGCCGTTGCGGCGCATTACAGCCACCAACTCGGAACCCTGCGCTTTCTGAAAACCTGGCCCGCTTTTGATTTCGGTGACATCGCCGCAGCCCAGGATGCCCCAGCGAATGCGGTCTCTCGGCGCGGCGTGGCGTGGTTGCATGCGGGTTCAGCCAACCGGTCGTGGGGTGCGGGCGCAAGCGCATGGGTCAACGAGTTAAAGAGCAGCGCGATTGCGGCCTCTGCGGGCGCTGTCAAAATTTCCAGGGCGCGGTGGGAGCGCGCCCCCCGTCTCTTCGCCATTCCGGCCCAGTCCATCTACCGAAATCGCTCCGGTGGCGGTAAGCCGGGGCGCCAGTTATCTTGTCCCGGAGTCGGATAGGGGCCGACTCGCCTCATTCAGTATCAGGAGCCTTTACCCACCGGGCCCGGCGCCATTTCTCCAGCGACAAGGAGACCTGCTTGGCGCCGGGTTCGGCGGAAACAGCGGCGCGAGCCGCAGATAGACTGGAATTAAAGAAAGCTGCCCTCGAAGACCACGCTGTGTTTATCGGACATTTTGGCGCGGGATTGGCGTGGAAAAAAACGGCCCCGCGCGTGTCGCTTGGCACGCTTTTTCTCGCGGCGCAATTCATCGATTTGCTTTGGCCGACGCTCCTGCTGGTCGGAGTGGAACGAGTGCAAATCACGCCGGGTGCGAAAGGGCCGCCGCTGACGTTCACGCATTATCCCCTTAGCCATAGTCTGTTGATGGTGGTGGTTTGGGCGGCGCTCTTCGGCGTCGTCTATCAGTTCGTGCGGCGTTATCGCGCTGGCGCGTTGGTGTGTGCGCTCGCGGTTTTAAGCCACTGGGTGCTGGACCTGATCGTTCATCATCCAGATCTGCCATTGTACCCCGGCGGTGGACCACAGCTCGGTTTCGGCTTGTGGGATTCCTTGGGCGCCACGCTGGTGCTGAAGGGCTGCTTTTTGCGCTGGGCGTCTCCTTGTATTGTCGCGCCACGCAGGCGATCGATCGCGTGGGCACAATCGCTTTCTGGGGCTTGATGGGATTTCTGGTCGTGGTGCATGCCGCCAATGTCTTGGGCGACGCTCCGCCCAGTGTGGCGGCCGTGGCTTGGGTCGGGCAGGCGCAATGGTTACTCGTGGCGTGGGCGTATTGGGTCGACCGGCATCGGCGCTTGCGTGATAGCAGCGCGTAGGAAACCCGGACGGACGGCGGCAGACTTTCGGGAACCCGCGATCCCGCGCGCGGCCCATTCTGCGCTTACAATATCAACTCGCTGATCATTGCCACGAAGCCGTTGACCATCGCGTTTTCCGCGCAGCCGCGTTTCACGCGCGTCGTCGTGATTTCGTAGCTGACCTGATCGTAGGCCGCGTCGTCGGGAAAGTAGCCGCTCGAGCCATTACAGTGCGTAACCATGAATGTTCGCGTAAGCGGCGATTCGAGTTTCAGCCGCGAGGCGATGTTGGTCAGGACCTCGCCGGAAACCCCGGCGAGAGCAATATCGTTGATGACGATCAGTGATAGCCGGATCGGAACCGGGTCGGCATCTTCGAACTTGTATTCGCGATTGCGGCCCGGCGGCTGAATCGTGCGCTTGCCCGGACAGCTCACGACCCTTTGCAGGGCGCGAATCTTGCCGTGCGACGAGGTCTTGATGCCGTCGGCCACCCGAATGACTTCCTCGCCGAGGATCTGGCCCAAAGCAGCCAGGTTGCGAAAATCGATTCCGGTGCGGTAAATCGGATCCTGATCTCCCGCGGCGGCGCTGGTCCAAGGCGAGACCACCTTGTCGCCGTAGTGCTGTTCCACATACCGTGACGTGGCTCCGGGCAGATCGGCGCTGATCTGCATATTGCCCTGGCCCATGACGGTGCCGTGGACCGCGTAGTTGCTGAAGATCGCGAAAGGTTCACCGGCCAGAGTTTCAAACTTTATCACGACCACCGTCTTGTCGGACACACCGTCCGGGTTGTTGCCAAGCATCCAGCCGCCCTCGCCGTTCCGGGCGCGGCGGTTCATGTTTACCTTGGCCTGCCCCGTGCCATAGCCGATTTTCGCTGGTTGCAAACTTGCCTTCGCCTGGCGCACAGCATGGCTAATGCCGTCTTCGACCTTCTGGACGTAGGCGGCGCGTTTTTGCGCCGCTTCGGCGCCCTCGGTGCGTTCGTTGTAGGTGCCGATCGCCGGCGCGGCGTGGGTGTGCACCCCCGCGACCAGAATGTTTTGCGTCGGGATCTGCGTCTCACGGGTGAGGCGCGCCGTGGTTTTTTCCCAGAAGGCATGAGACATTCCGACGATCTCCACCGTGATCAGTGCGGCCTGACTGGCGCCGTCGTCGACCACAATGGCGCGAACATGGAGAGGGTCGTGAATGCTCTTGAAGCCTTCGATCCGCCCAGCGTAACCGCTCATGGGCAACGCCGCATCGGGGGCGGGCGTGATGTCGACCCGCGCTGCGCCGGCCCGAAGCGTGCCTTCAGCGGCGTGAACGGGAATCCAAGCCACAAGGGCGAGGGCGAGTGAGTAAACGAGGTGGCGCATCATGGCTGCTTTGTAGTCGCTCCCGGCGGCAAAAGGGAAGCCGGATCACGTCCCGCACGGGAACCAGCTGGGTGCGGTGACGAACCTGCTGTCGCGAGGGCGGTCGGTGGCGATATGGCCTTTACCGTGCAACTCGACCTACCGCCGATGGAGGCGCAGTCGGCGTCCGAGATCCCCGGTGGCGAGGGGTGGCAATACGAGCCAAAATGGGACGGCTTTCGGTGTTTGGCGTTCCGCGACGGGTTGGAAGTTGAACTCCGATCCAAGGCGGGCGAACCATTGGGTCGCTATTTTCCTGAGGTGGTTGCGGCGGTGGGCGCCGTGAAGGCGCCCCGTTTTGTGCTGGATGGCGAAATTGTCATTCCCGGTCCCGGCGGTAATTCGCTGTCTTTCGAGGCGCTGCTCCAACGCATTCATCCCGCGGCGAGCCGTGTGCAAAAACTCGCGCAGGAAACGCCGGCGTGGTTCGTGGTGTTCGATCTGCTGGGCGAAGGCACCAAATCGCTCCTGAACCAGCGCCTGGAGGAGCGGCGCTCCCGACTGGAGGCCTTTGCGAAAAAGAATTTCGGGACTTCGGCGGCGATTCGACTTTCACCCGCGACGACTGAGTTGGCTGTTGCCCGGAAATGGTTTGGCTCGGTGGGAGCAACCCTCGATGGCGTCATGGCGAAGCGTCGCGACGCCCCGTATGCGGCCGGGAAACGCACGGCGATGCAGAAGATCAAGCGGCGGCGTTCGGCCGATTGCGTGATTGGCGGATTTCGGTACATGGAAAAAGCGCGGATCGTGGGATCACTGTTACTGGGGCTTTATGATGACAAAGGCCTTTTGCATCATGTGGGCTTTTGTTCAGGACTAAAAGCCGCCGAGCGCCCCGCGCTTACGAGGAAACTGGAGGCATTGATCGGCGGACCCGGCTTTACCGGGCGGGCTCCCGGTGCGCCCAGTCGCTGGAGCACGCGACGCTCCGCTGAATGGCAGCCGGTGCAGCCGAAACTGGCGGTCGAGGTTTCGTTCGATCACGTCAGCGGCGGCCGGTTTCGGCACGGCACTGCTTTGGTGCGCTGGCGCCCCGACAAGAATCCGCGTCAGTGTGCGCTCGCGCAATTCCAACAGGCGGGGTCCCGTGCGCTGGAGTTGCTGGATACCTAAAGGGTGACGCTGGGCCGACGGCGGCGAATGCCGGCGTCACCCCTTTTGCAAAACTCGTTGAAGACGCTATGCTTACTCCGGCTTTCCGGTGGCGTGATCGTGCTCCCACTGCGCGATGTCGACCGCCACGCCGGCGTTTTCCAGCGCGCGTCGCAGGGGTGTGACGAGTTTGTCCGCAAACTCCTCAATGCGAAATTCCAGTTCTTCGTAGTTCGCGTTGATCGCCAGCTCGGCGGCATCGGCCAGGTCCATGATGTCGCTGTCGGAGAACTGTTCTTCAATCACCGATTGATTGCCTTCACGGGCGGTCAGCGTGGGCCAGTAGCGTTCCACCTGGGGAGCGGAGGGTTGCAGGCGAACCAGACCGCGCAGATTGGCATTCGCAACGCGCGCGGCGAGTCGCTGCAGCGTTAAATAGGCATGACCGAGAGTGGCGAGCTGCGCCTGGCGCAGGAGACTGTGGCGGGTGGCGAGAAGTTTCGAAAGCTTCATGGTGATGAATTTCCTGACTTCGGTGCCCGTGCACCTGGGTTGATGGTGAAATGAACTGCGTCCGGTGCGTGTTGTCCCTTCCGCTCCCTCGCGTGCGACCTGAAAAATATGCGCAAGCTGGCAGTCACAACGCCAATTCTCCCATGGGAGCAAAATCCCCAAAGCGCACTTCCTAGCTAAACCACTGACGAGAAATCCTTGATCCAGACGCCGCGACCGAATGGTCCTCAGACTAGATTCAGACTAACTCGAAACCTGAACTGCCGGGCTACTCACTGCTCACCGGACAGGAAGCACCAAAGCCCACGGCGCCGGCGGCGCAAGCGCTTTGTGGTAATTTTTCGGAAATTCTTCCATGGCCCGGCGGGAAAGTTCGGACGTCACGGCCCCACGGGCAGGCGTCACCTTTAGTCCGATTTCGGAAGCTCGACGCAAAAGCAACTTCCCTCCCTCGGCGTAGATTCCACCCACACCCGGCCCTGCATCCGTTCCGCGGCGCTGCGGACGATGGCGAGGCCAATTCCGGCTCCCGGACAGGCGGATTGAATGGACCCACATTCAAAAAGACCAAAAATTCGTTCGTGTTCGTCCAGCGGGATACCGATGCCGTTATCGATGACCCGAAGCACCACGAAGCTGCCTTGCCGGCTGGCCGACACTCGAATTTTCGGCGGCCGGTCCGGTGCGACAAAAGTCAACGCATTGGTCAACAGGTTGGTCAACACTTGGGCCAAGGCCAGCGAAGAGCCGTGAACGCCTGGCAAGGGCCGCTCGATGATGACCTCGGCGCGCCTTTCCTTGATCAACCCACTCATGGAGTCATGCACGCGCTCCACGAGATGCTCCAAATCGACGTCGGCGTGGGTCATTGTTTGCCGGCGAAGGTTCACGTATTCCCGCAGTTTTCGCAGCGTCTCCTGCGTTCGGCTGGTCTCGGTTTCCACCCGCTGGAGGAGAGCGGTTCGCTTCCCGGGTTCGATGGATTCGCCCAGCGCGCAATGCGCGGAACTGCGGATGGTGTTCAGCGCGCCGTAGAGTTCATGAAAAATCGCCCGATCGAATGCGGCGATCTCCCGATTGGCGCCATCGAGCGCGCGTTGGGTATCCGTCGCTTTTAGCCGCATTGAAATTGCGGTATGAATTTTTGTCGCGCCCGCGCGTGACACCGGGGCGCGGCGGCTGGAGAACTGAACGGGCATGGGCGCCCCATCTTCCGTCTCCAACGCGAGATCAATGGCGCAGGCATCCTCGGACTGGCTGCAAAATTCGAGATGCATCGTGAACCGTCCGGCATCAAACGCGGGAAGAAACGCCCGGAGATACGCGCCGGCAAGATTTTCGCGGCGTCGGCGCAACCACTTGGCCGCCGTAAGGTTCGCTTGGATTATGCGGCCCTGCGGTGTTAGGGTCACGTATCCGATGGGCAGATGGTCGTAAAGATCGCTGGAGAGGCGCAGCGTCTCTTCCAATTCGGAACGGGTTTCCTGAAGCGCCCGATTTTGCATCTCGAGTTCGAGCCGGTGGGCTTTGAGCTCGTCAACGACTTCCTCCAGGGGCCGCGCGAAATCGCCAGTGCTATCCGGTTCATCGCTAGGGGAGTTGGGGGTGTCGTGAAACTCCTTTCGGGATGTGCGGGAAGGCATAAATTTTTGGGAGCGACAGGATAGTGTTTATGACGGAAAGCCGCCATCGGGAATAATCCTAAAGGTCACTGTAAATGCTGCTCACCGCGGCAATTTGACCTTCGGCGGACTGGAACAAAACGTGTCAGTGCCAAACGCCCGTGCATGGGGTTACAGCGTCGGGTCGGCCCGAACGACCACCCCGTTGCCGAACACGACCTCTTGCTCATCGGTGACCGTTCTCCGCCCGCTGCGTCCACCGGTACCAACACTCACGCCGCCCATGCCCCCGCCGAGGACCACGCCCGCGTTGTTGAGAATCGACGAACCGGGAGCGCCTTTGCGGTAAATCCACACCTCGTCTTCCCCCGCCCGGCTGGCACGACGGATGACCTCGGTTGGTTTTCCCAAAGCCATCTCGACCTGCCCCCGCGTCATACCTTTCTTCGCCTGACCACTGAGCACGGCCTCCTGCACCTCGATCGGCCAGGATTCGTAGGCCGGGCGATTTGAGTCGATGCGCGAGAGGGGAGACGTGGAGCAGCCCGGGACCAGCCACACGGCCAACAGAAACAGCAGCAGGCGGGGACGAAAGGCGGGGTTCATGATAAGTTCTCCCGGCGGGTGGAGACCAGAGGCTTGTCGAAAGGTTTCGCTGAAATGCTTTCGCCGCAAGCGAACTGGGTTTGACTTCGAGCAGCGCAAACCCGCACTGGCTCAAAATGATAGCCTACGGCCTTCGGGTCGTCGGGAGGCTGGACGGCGGCTTTTAGCCGCGCGAGGAACTCGACTTGCCCACTATGGAGCTTGGCCGCAGCCAACTGGAGGGGAAACCATTCCGCGCGATCCACTTCAGGAAAAGTCGCGATGCGCCCGGAGCGGGGAGGCCATTCCACGTTAAACGTGCCGCTGACCAATTCTCCAGGGTCAAGCTCCGCGGCCGCAGCATAGGCGTGTATTATTTTGCCGCCGGGCTGGCGCAGCGAGCCCAGCGGCAAAAAAGGGCCTGGCGTGGTAAAACCGGTTTCCTCGGTAAACTCGCGTTGGGCCGCGGCGAGCGGTTCCTCCCCGGGGCCAAACTCACCCTTCGGGATCGACCATGCGGCGAGGTCTTTTTTTGCCCAAAAAGGTCCGCCGGGATGCACCAGAAAAACCTCGAGCGCGGGCGGGCGGGAGCGATACAGGAGCAGTCCGGCGCTTTGCTTGGGCATCTCATTTCCGAACAAACGACGCTCCCGGGAGAAAACGAGACAAATTCCGCGCCTGTGCTGCCACAGCATACGGCGAGAGAAAATCAGTGGAGCCGATGGCGTCCTGGGCTGGACGGCGAGACATCAGGCGCGGCGATCTAATAAGGACGCGGGTCGCGAACGCGCGGCTCGGACGCTTTCTGCTTTTCTTCTTTTTGACGAAAATCTTCCACGAGCTCACCGACCGCCCCGCACATTTTTTCCATTTCACTGTCGCCGTGGGGCAGCGGAATGACCGCGAGAACGTCTCCGTCGCGAATGCGATTGGCCGCTGCTGCGACCAAGGCGAGCCGCCGCGCGAGGCGGGCTGCGACCAGCCAGCCGGCGATTGCCAGGATGCAGGTGAACACCAGGCCCCAGTCCACGATCGCTCGTTGCAGCGCGCTCGCGGGCGCGAAGGCGATCGCGGCCGGTTGGCGTACCGTGACCAGCCAGCCCAAACCGCGATAATCGCGAAAGCCACGGCCGCGCGAATAACCCGTGAGAAAGGCGGGTCCGGTGGACGATGGCTCCACCAAAGAACCACGATACCGCCGCTGTTCGGGTAACGACGGGACCGGCGGGGGCGCGCTCCAGCCGGCGCCTCCTGAGTCCAGCAGAATGTCTCCGTTGAGGGCGTAGAGCGTTACGCCGAGGCGGTCGCGCTGGGTGGCATCTGGCACGACGGACAACTGAATGGCGCGAAGTGTCGACCAGCGAGTCAACGCGGCGAGCACCCCGATGAACCGGCCTTTGCCATCGGTCACGGGCACGGCGAGTTCGACGAAACGTGAGAAGGAGTCTTCGCCGGGGTTGCGGAACTGCCGGGCAAGATCGAGATCCTCGCGAACCCCGACGTAGGCGCGCTCGCGGGCGCCGCGAAACCAGACGGTTTCTGCGACGCTGGTTTTTTCCAGCACGCCTTGGGTACCGGAAATCACCGCTCCGGCGGAATCGACGAAGCCCACCCACGCAAGGTCCGGCGACGCATCGAGCATCCCGTCGAGCACCGGTCTAAAGTCCGCGGAGCGCAAATCGGCGGTGTGAAACGAAGTCAGTGTGGCCGCGAACTGGAGCTGTCGGCAACGCTCGTAAATAACACGTTCCAACTTGTCGCTTATTTGAAATGCTTGGGCCTCTAAAGCCGGTCCCACTTGCTGTTCCAAACTCCGGCGGAAGAGTGCCCCCGTGGTCCAACTAAGCGCCGCAGTGAACAGCAAGCAGGCTCCGCCAGCCGCCAGCGCTGCGCGCGCTCGCAGACTTAATCGGGGATCGAAAATCCACCACCAATCCGGTCGATCTGAAGCGGAATGCTGCATGCCGGGTGTTATGACGCATGGCGCGCCCGGTGGATGCAATCCTGTCAATCAGCGGCGAAGAGACATTGCGCAGACGCCGACCCTCAATTCGCGAGCGGTCCAAAACCGCGGCGGTGAGGTTCGCGCCCCCCACAAACCGGGCGTCTTTAATTACGGAGGAGAACGGAATCAGACTCGCCCAAGCGGAGCCGCAGTAAGTCAAATTGAATGGATAGCACCCGGAGTTCGCGGCTTAATTGGGTGGGGGTTCGGCGCGGGCGATTGAGAATCGCGATGGCGGAATCGAGGAGAAGCAGGGCGTCCCGGACGTTTGCAGCGGTCATGTGGTGCTGGTGTTGCGCCATCACACCGGGCCCCATTCGCGTCGTCGAGCGTTTCCGCGCGCGGCATGGCGCCGTGCAGGCAGCCCCGCCGAAAATGATGTGGCTCTGGGACGCCCGCCGCCGAGAGGGGATGCTCGGCGCCGACCGCGTGGCTCATCAGGGCATCGAAAATTGCTTGGTGCGCTGGCAGAGTTGCAGCGGAACGTGCCAGGGGTCGCGCATCATGATCAGCAGTGAGCCATCCGACTGTGGCTCTTCGGCAAAAAGCGTGGCGCCGGCTTTTTGCAGCCGTGCGCTTTCCTCCCTCGCGTTGGACGCCACCAGCGCCACATGGAACGTGGAGGGGTGCGCGGCGCCGTAATTGGGGATTGCCGCGTTGGGATTGCAGTACAGCTCCACAATCGTCCGCCCGGATTCATCCGCGAGAAAATGCGTAAACGGCGCATCTTCGCGGCGGCGCGTAATCACAAAGCCAAGGTGCTGTACATACCACTGCGCCTGCGCAGTGGGTTCCGGGACATTGAGCGCAAAGTGTTCGAATCGCATTGGGCCGCGGAGTTTTCGCGTGGCAGAAGTGAACGCAAGCCGCGCAAGTCGGGGCGACAGTGCGCGCTTGCGCCTTCCGTCCGCCCCCGTGCGCTTCCAAGTCTAAGGAGTACCCGGCGCCGTGAGCACGCTCGACTTGCGATTGTTGGCGGGATGCTGATCCACTAACCCGCTGGGGTTGGTCAGTTGTGTCGTATAGCGCAGTGAACCGGTTGCCTTCAACGCGGCGTCGTTTACCGGGGTTTTCACGACGTAGCTTTCCCCTGCGGCAAGGGTCGGAATCACGTAAGCCGTTGTCGCGTCGCCCGCGTGTACCGTCAGGTTCATCCCGGTCACGATCTGGCTGCTGCGGTTTTGCACCACGAACTGCATCTGGTTCGTCGGGGCCTCGAAATAGTGACTTGCAATCGCTGTGTCCACATACCCGGGAGTACCGCTGTTCATCGCC
>JBEENF010000045.1:0-13964 GCA_041192325.1 Verrucomicrobiota bacterium | reverse complement strand
GGGGGAATTTCGGCGCACGATGGACAATCTGGTCCGCGTGCTCGCGGCGGCCGACACGGATCTCGGCCAGGTGGTGCAGACGCGCAACTACCTGCGCGAGGAGGGCGACCTGCCGCGGTACAACCAGCTTTACCGCGAATATTTCAAGGCCCCGTTGCCCGCCCGCACGACGATCGTGCGCTGCCTCCCGTCCTCCATGAGGTACGAGATTGAAGCCATTGCCGTTAAGAAAAAATCACCATGACCAAAGAGTGGTATCACATCTCCAATGCCGCGGACGTCTCGTCGCCCGGGCTCCTGATTTATCCCGATCGCGTGGAGGAGAATCTCCGCCGCATGATCGCCATTGCCGGCGGGCCCGAGCGGCTCCGCCCCCATGTGAAAACGCACAAGCTGCCGCAGATTGTGGCGCTGGAGCTGGCGCACGGGATCACCCGCTTCAAGACCGCGACGATTGCGGAATCGGAAATGTGCGCCGCCGCCGGCGCGCCCGATGTGCTGATGGCCTACCAACCGGTGGGACCCAACGTGAACCGCATCGTGGAGCTGTCCCGGAAATTTCCGTCGACTAAATTTTCGTGTCTCGCGGACAACCTCGGCACCGTGGCGGCGCTCAATGCCGCGGCCGTCTCCGGCGGGGTGAAGTTGCGGGTCTTCCTCGACCTCAATGTTGGCATGAACCGCACCGGCATTCCGCCCGGGCCCGAGGCCGCGGCGGTTTATCGCGCCATCGCCGCCGCTCCCGGCCTCGAACCCGCCGGGCTGCACGCTTACGACGGGCACCTCCGCGACGTCGACCCGACCGTCAACGCGAAGGACAACCAGGCCGCCTTTGGCGCGGTCTGGGCGCTGCGCGACCAACTGCGCGCGGAAAAATTGCCGGTACCGCATTTCGTGGCCGGCGGCACCCCCACGTTTCCGCTGTTCAAGGATCACCCCGAGGTCGAGCTCAGCGCCGGCACAACGGTGTTGTGGGATTGGGGCCAGACCGAAAAGACGCCTTACATCGATCTGCTGCACGCCGCCGTCCTGATCACGCGCGTCATCAGTCACCCGGCGAAAAATCATTTCTGCCTCGATCTAGGACACAAGGCGGTGGCCAGCGAAATGCCGCATCCGCGCGTGCATCTCCTCGGCTTGGAGGACGCGAAGTTCGTGCAACAAAGCGAAGAGCATCTCGTGGTCGAATCGCCGCGGGCCGCGGAATTTCCCGTCGGGACGGTTTTCTACGGTATCCCGCGCCACGTTTGTCCCACCGTCGCGTTGCACAGCGAAGTGTTCGTGGTTCGCAACGGGCGCGTTCAGGAACGCTGGCCCGTTGTTGCCCGCGCCCGCCGCATTACAATCTGATCTTGCCTGACGGAGCGGCTTTGCGCCGGGATTCCGCCCGCCCTCGCGGCGTGACGCCGCTCCTCCCGCCCTACCGCTTCAATCCGATGACACCCAAACTGATTTTCGACATTCATCTCGATCTGGCGTGGAACGCGATCGACTTCAATCGCGACCTGCGCCTGTCGCTCGAGCGCATCCGGCACCGCGAACTGGGGATGAACGAAAAAGGGTTCGGGCGAAACACCGTCTCGCTGCCCGAGATGCGCAAGGGGCGCGTCGGGCTGTGCGTGGCGACGCAGCTCGCGCGTCACGTGCCTTACTTCGGACGCATCGTGGGCGGCGCGCGCCTGCCGGGTTATGGCAGCCAGGAGCAGGCGTGGGCCGCCACGCAGGCCCAGCTCGCGTGGTACCGGGAGATGGAGCTCTGCGGCGAGATGGTGCAGATCGTCAACCGGGCGCAGCTCGACGCGCATCTGAAAAAATGGCTGGGGCCCGCGGGCGCCTCGCCCGCCAAGCTCCCGATCGGCTACGTGCTCAGCCTCGAGAACGCCGACTCCATTGTGTCGATGGCCCACCTGCAGCGGGCCTACGACTACGGCCTGCGCGCGATTGGCCCCGTGCATTATGGTCCGGGCGTTTATGGCCACGGCACGCACGACGAGGGACCGCTCACGCCGCGCGGCCACGAATTGCTCCGGGAGATGGAGCGGCTGGGCATCATCCTCGATGCCACGCATCTTTGCGACGAAAGCTTCTGGGACGCCATGGATCACTTCCACGGCCACGTGTGGGCGAGCCACTCGAACGTGCGTGCGCTGGCCAACTGGAACCGCCAGTTCAACGACGAGCAGTTGAAGGAGCTGATCAGCCGCGGCGCCGTGATCGGCATGGCATTCGATGCCATCATGATGGTGCACGGCTGGGCGCTCGGTCGTTCGCAGCCGCAGGACTTCGGGCTCAAGATCGAAAAAATCTGCGAGCACATCGACCACATCTGCCAGCTCGCCGGCAATGCCCGGCACATTGGCATCGGCAGCGATCTCGATGGCGGCTACGGGACCGAGCAGACCCCGCTGGATCTCGATAGCATCGCCGACCTCGGCAAACTCGGGGACCTGCTCGCGGCGCGAGGTTACAAGGCGGACGACATCGACGGCATCTTCTTCGGAAACTTCGTCGGCTTTCTCCAACGCGCATGGAAATGAACGACGCGGCGCCGACGAATGTCCGCCGGCGCATCATCGCCGTCAGCATGGCGATGGCGTTCATCCTCTACCTGGATCGCATCTGCCTCGCGGAGATCGTCAAATCGGCGTCCTTCAACGCGGACGTCGCCCTGACCAAGTCCGAAATCGGCCGGCTGCTGGGCAGTTTCTTTTTCGCCTACGCTCTGTTTCAGGTGCCGGCGGGCTGGATCAGCGATCGCTTCGGCGCGCGGGCGATGCTCACGGCTTACATCGTGCTGTGGTCGCTGTTCACGGCGCTCACGGGTGCCGTCAGTTCGTTTCCCGCGCTGCTCGCGATGCGCTTGCTGTGCGGCGCCGCCGAGGCGGGAGCGTATCCCACCAGCAATGCCCTCATTCGGCGCTGGATCCCGCTGGATAGCCGGGCGCGCGCCAGTTCCTTCGTGACGGTGGGCGGGAGAATCGGTGGCACCCTGGCGCCGATCATAACCGCCTGGCTGGTGGTGAGCATTGGGCACTGGCGACCGGTGCTCTGGCTCGACGGCGCGGTGGGCATCCTCATCGCCCTCGCGTACTGGCGCGTCGTGCGCAACAGCCCCGCCGAACATCCGCAGTGCAACGCCGCCGAACGCGCGTTGATCGGCAAACCGCCGGTGGAAGCGCCGCCCTCGCTGCGCGATCTCGGCACGACGTTGCTCGCCTTTTGCAAAAGCCGGAATTTGTGGCTGCTCGCGCTCGTGGGATTTCTGCTGAACATCGGCTGGGCGTTTCTCATCACCTGGCTGCCGACGTATTTGAAGGAAGCCAAAAACGTCGAGGCCGTCGCAGGCGGGCGCATGGTCACGCTCGTCCTCGCGTGCGGCATGGTTGGCCAGCTCGCCGGGGGCTGGCTCACCGATTGGAGCACGCGCAAATTCGGCCTGCGCCGCGGTCGGGTGCTGCCGTTGACCACGTCCGGGCTGCTGGCGGGCAGCGCGTACGTCGCGTGCATTTACATGGACTCCGCGTGGGCCGTGATTGCGTGCTGCGGACTCGTTTCCTTCGCGGTGGACATGGGAAATCCCGCCACGTGGGCGATCATGCAGGACATCGGCGGCCGGGTCACGGCGGCGGCCGCGGGCTGGGCCAACATGTGGGGCAATTTCGGCGCCTCGCTCACCGGCTTCATGGTGCCCTGGCTCGGCAGCATCGCGAAGAGCAACGAAGCGGGCCAGAGCCTGGTGTTTCTGGTCTGCGGCGGAGCCCTCGTCGCCTCGGGCCTTACCGCGCTGGGCTTGAATGCGACCCGTCAGGTGGTGCCGGTAACCCCCGTGGCGTCCACGCCCTGATTCCGACGCCCCGCGCTGCGCCGCGGCCACGGGAAATTTCGCTGGCGACCGGTGATCGCCGGCCGCTAATTTAGCGATGCCCCATGAACTCACTGCTACCCTCGCGGTTAAGCGTCGTTTTCGTCGTCCTGGTCACGCTCACCGCTCCTCTGGGCGCGGCGCCGCTCCGAATTTTTGACGGTCAGTCTCTCACCGGCTGGGAAGGCGATTCCCAGTGGTGGCGGGTCAGTAACGGGATCATCGTGGGGGGCTCACTGACGGAAAAGGTGCCAAAGAATGTTTTTCTCGCCACCCGGCAGACGTATCAGAATTTCGACCTTCGACTGTGGATCAAGGTTACCGGCGCGCCCGGCGCCGGCTTCGTCAATAGCGGCATCCAATTTCGCAGTATTCGCATGGCCGGCAGCACGGAAATGATCGGCTACCAGGCCGACGCCGGCGAAGGCTGGTGGGGCAAGCTCTACGATGAGTCGCGCCGCAAAAAAGTCATTGCCGAGCCCGCCAATGCCGCGGCCGTGGCCGGGGCCGTGCGCAAGAACGACTGGAACGAATACCGCATCCGCGCTGAGGGACCTCACATCCAAACCTGGGTGAACGGCGTCCTCGCAGTCGATTTCAAGGAAACCGAGCGGAACATTCCGCAGGAGGGATTGATCGGGCTTCAGACCCACTCCGGTGGCCCGGTCCTGGTGCAGATCAAGGACATCATGATTGAGGAACTGCCTCCCACGGCGGGAGCTCCGACCTGGCAGAGCGGGCCGCAGTCGACGGCAAAATCCGCCCGGCCATCGTCCCCGGTCAAACCGTAGGCGGGAGTTTACAGAACGGGAACAAAACGGGATTGATTCGCCGCGAGGCGCTCTCCACGGTCTCGCCTCCAGATTGGACGCTTAGCTCAGTTGGTTAGAGCACCTGCTTCACACGCAGGGGGTCGGCGGTTCGAGTCCGCCAGCGTCCACCATCTTCGTTGCGCGCCCGGGTTAATTTCCCCTGCTGATGTGAGCAAAGCGTCGGATTCACAGGTAAAAAGACGCTCCGGGTAGATAACCTGACGCACGCTCCATTCCCGTTGGCTCTCCCCAAATCCGGTGCATTCGCTACCGAAAGGGATAAGGCGGCCAATGCAAGTTGCGGGCAAATTACTGGTCGCGCCAGGCGTGGGAGTGCTGATCGCGCGCGGGGTTTACGGCCTACCCCAACTACCTCTCCTATTCCGACCCGTCGGACTTCTGGTTTGAGAATGAATCCTGCGAGTGGGCTTAGAACCGGCCCTCGATACCGGCAGTGATGGTCGTGCCGTTGATGAGGAAGGTCTCCAATTGGTCGCGGACGCCACGGTAGTAGATCTGGGGTTCGTTGAAGAGATTCTGCACGCCGAAGTTGAGCGTGACGCTCGGCCGGATCGTATAGCGGATGTTGGCGTTCACCAATTCACGGGCTTGGAGGTATTGATTGCGCGAAGGTGCGGCGAGGTTGAACGCGTTGCGGATGCTCTCGGAGGTGTAGTTGTAGCTAATCGAGGCGCCGAATTTCTTGTAGTCCCAAGCCAGCGACACATTGCCCGTGCGCGGGATGAAGCCGTTCACATTCTTGTCCTTGAAGTAAGCGCCCGCCATGCCGTAGTCGCCGTGGGCGGTGATCTGCGTCAGATTGGCGTTAAGACGGAGGCCCTTGAGCGGACCGGGGAGGAATCGGAATTGCTGGAGGTAGCTGAACTCCCAGCCCTGCGTGAAGGCCGTGCCGGCGTTGGCGCTCGAAAGAATCTGGTAGCCGACGAATTCACCCTGGAAGTCATTGTCGATGCCGGGCGCAACCGTGCCGACGGGGAAGTTGGAGACAATGAGGTTGTCGATTTTCTTGTGGAACCAGCCGACGGTGAAGCTGCCGGAGGGATTGAAGTAGTATTCGAGTGAGAAGTCCCAGTTCCTGGCCTGGGTGGGCTTCAAGTCGGGATTTCCGAAGGTGACCGTCTGATTGGTGTCGTTGAACGAGAGCGCGGCGACGTTGTTGGCCAGGGTCGGGCGACCGAAGCCGGTGGTCCAAGAGGCGCGGGCTTTGAGGTTCGGCGTCAAGTCACGCCAAAGGTGAATGCTGGGAAAGTTTTGCCCGTAGGAGCCTTCGTTCTTGTAGTAGAGACTGTCCTTCTCGGCAGAGCCCGCGGGATCGGCGACTTGCTGGGCGGCGGTGCTGAGGACACGGGCGCGGCGGCGGCCTTCGCCGGTGGTGTCGGTGACCTCGCGGCGGAGGCCGAAGAGGAAGCCGTTGCGGCCAATTTTGCCTTGGGCCATGATGTAATAGCCGGTGATCACTTCGTTGACCTTGTTCGACGCCGTGCGGCGGTTGTTTTCGTAGAAGTATTTGTCTTCCTGCCAGAGGGCGGGATTCGTGGGCTGGCCGTTTTGGATGTATTCGGCGCCTTCCCACTGGGGAATTTTGCGGCCGGTTTTAACCGTATCCCACATCAGCAGGGAGGGATCGGTGCGAAGGGCGGTCGTGCCGACGTAGCTCCAGCGGCGGTTGCGGCGTTCGAGCTCGACCGTGTGGTCACGCATGGAAGCGCCGGTCTTCAGATAGGCGGTCAAGGCGTTGATGGGCAGGAGGTATTTGAAATTGGCGCGAGCCTCCTTGATCAGGTCGATGTCGAGGTTGCCCGATTGGGTGCTGAGGCCGTTGACGGAGGGACGGTAGTTGTTGGGATTGGTGAAATCGAGACCGCCATTTTGGATGAAGCGCGGATACAAGTCGGATTGGGTGCGGTCGAGAATCCAGCCCACGCCGGTTTCGCCGTTGGGTCCGACGATGTTGTTGGTAGCGGAGCCGGCGGCGCCGTTCGGGCCGACGAACGGGACGTTGCCAATGCGGTTGATCAACTGACCCTCGCTGCCGAGGTAACGGTAGCGCGTGCGGCTGTAGAGGCCCGCCCAGTCGGCCTCGATGGGGCCGAAGCGGTGCTCGGCGCCGAGGTCCATGTGGCGGAGGCGTTGGTCGCGGTTGATAAGATTGGCCGTGACGTCGATCAGGGCGGGGGCCGTGGTGCCGGAGGTCGCAGTGGCAGCGGTGGGGACGGCGCGAACGGTGGTGATGCGGTCGGTCCAGCCGGGGACAACACCGGAGGTGGTGGCGTTAGGAACGGTGGTCTGGCTGCCGGCGAAGGCTCGGACCTGATACTGGCGGCGCATCGGCTCGGGGGCGTCGTTATAAATGAGGTTCAGCTTGAAGAGATTGTTTTGGTCGAGGCGGAAGTCCCACTTGGTGCTGAGGCTGCGCTGCATACGGTTGTTGTAGTTGTCCTGGGTGCGGTAGTCCCAGACGTAGGCGGGCGTCCGATCGACCTGCTGGTAGTCGCGGTTGGTGCGGAAGAAGCCGAAGGCATTTTCGCTATAGAAGGCGTTGACCGAGACGGCGAGGTTGGCGACGTCGCTGCCAAAGACGGCGAATTTTTCGATGTAGGAAACGTTGAAGAGCGCATGGGTGCGGCGCATTTCACGCAGCGGCACCTGTTCGGTGAACGACGGGGCCTGGCGCGCGGTGAAGTTGTAACTCATGCGGCGCTTCTCGCTTTGATTGAGCGGCGACTTGGTCTTGAAGTTCACGCCGCCGCCGAGGGAATCAACGCTGCGGTCGGGGGTCTGGCCCTTGGTGAGTTCCAGGGACTCGAACATGTTGCCCGTGAAGGCGGTCATGCGGGTGTTGCGATTCTGCGCGCTGAAGGAGGACATGCCGCCGCCATCAATGCTGATGGACGTCATGCCGGCGCCCATGCCGCGCACGCTGATGACCTCGACGACTTCATCGCCGGGATTGCCGAACGAGACACCGGGCAAGCGGATCGCCAGTTCGGTGGCGTTCATGTTGGGGAGATCGGAGAGTTGGTCCATGGACGCGACGTTCTTTAGATTGTCGGCGTTGCGCTGCTGCGTCACGGCGGAGGAGAGACCCTCTTTCACCGAGGCGACCTTGAACGCATCGAGCATGGTGACGCTGCTGGTGAGGACGAAGTCGCGCACGGCCGGTTGGCCGGCGGTGATGACTACCTTAACCGTCTGGCTGTCGAGCCCGGTGTAGGTGATGACAATATCGTGGGCGCCGACGGGGACGTTGTTGATGAGGTAGCGTCCGGTGCTGTCCACGAGGGCGGAGAGATTGAGGCCGGGAATCTCAACCTTGGCGCCGATGAGGCCGTTGCCGGTAGCCTTGTTGGTGACGTTGCCGAGGACGACCCCGGTAGCGGCGGAGGATTCGGCGGCGATGGCGCGAGGGGTGAGCGTAATCGCAGTAAGCGACAAGACCGCGCAGACAGCGGCTTGGAAAAGTCCCCGCGAGGTGCAAGGGACGCGAAACAAGCAGGCATGGGGTAGTAGCATGTTGGGGTAGATAACGGGAGCGTTGCACGCACCCGACCAAGGGCGGTCCGGCGCATCAGGGGGGGTAATTGGCAGCGAAGAGCATGCAGGGAAGAGGGACGAATGCTATACGAATAATCATGTAATTAGCTCCCTTGGAGGAATTAAAACCGGGCGCCTTTGGGCCGCTTCCGCCTTGGAAAAAGCTGCCGGCAGAGCTCGCACATCGTGCCATCGCAACCTCGGGCGGTGCAGTGCTCGCGTCCGAAGAAAATGATGCGCAGGTGCAACTGATTCCAATGCTCGCGGGGGAAGACCGCCTTCAAGTCCCGTTCGGTTTGCGCGACGCTCCGACCCGAGCTCAAGCCCCAGCGGTGCGCCAGGCGGTGAATATGCGTGTCCACCGGAAACGCGGGGACGCCGAAGGCCTGCGCCATCACGACACTCGCCGTCTTGTGGCCCACTCCCGGCAATTCCTCGAGCTCTTCAAAACTGCGCGGCACTTCGCCGCCGTGCTTGTCCACCAAGATGCGCGCAAGCTCCGCGATCGCCCGCGCCTTCGCCGGCCAGAGCCCCACCGGGCGGATAATCCGCTGAATCTCCGCGAGGGGAACGCGCGCCATTTTCTTCGCGTTGTCGGCCAGCGAAAAAAGCTCCGGCGTCGCCTTGTTCACCGCCTTGTCCGTCGTGTGCGCCGACAGCAGCACCGCGACCAGCAACGTAAACGCGTTGTGATGCGTCAGCGGCACCGGTGTCTCCGGGTAAAGCTCCGCCAGGCGGCGGTCGACGATGGCGGCGCGCTCTGCTCGTGTCATCGCGCGAAACAGAGCGGCTTCCCGGGCGGAAACAATCCCTTAAATGCCCGGGGCTGATCCAAATCGCGATTGCGCGAACCGGGGCGGGGCCTACCGTCCGACTTTATGCCTTCGTCCCGCGATCTGCTCGCCGCCACCGATACGTTCGCCCGTCGTCACTTGGGGGAAGATTCCGCCGATACCGGGGCGATGCTGGCGGCCCTCGGAGCCGCTTCCCTCGACGCGCTCGTGCAAGCCGCCGTACCGCCGCAGATTCGGCGGGCGCCGCTCAATCTTCCCGCCGCCGCCGGCGAAAGCGCCGCGCTGGCCGAGCTGCGGGGCTACGCCAGCGAGAACAAGGTTTTCCGCAGTTGCATCGGCCTCGGCTACCACGACACCCACACCCCGCCCGTCGTGCAGCGCAACATCCTCGAGAATCCCGGTTGGTACACCGCTTACACGCCCTACCAGGCCGAAATTTCGCAGGGCCGGCTCGAAGCGTTGCTGAACTTCCAGACCCTCGTCACCGAGCTCACGGGCCTGGAAATCGCCAACGCCTCCATGCTCGATGAAGGCACCGCCGCCGCCGAGGCCATGATGATGTGCCACCGGCTCAAGGAGGGCGACGCCGCCGCGCACCGCGCGTTTTTCGTTTCTGAAAAATGCCACCCGCAGACGATCGACATCGTGAAGACCCGCGCGCTGCCGCTGGGCATCGAAGTCGTCGTGGGCGATCACCAAACGTTCACCGTCGGCGCCAATTGTTTCGGCGTGCTCGTGCAATACCCCGACACCACGGGCTCGATTCACGATTTCGAAACCTTTTTCGCCGCCGCCCACGCGGCCGGCGCATTCACCATCGTCGCCACCGATCTGCTGGCCCTCACCTTGCTGCGCAGTCCGGGCGAATTCGGCGCGGATGTCGCGGTCGGTTCCGCGCAGCGGTTCGGCGTGCCGATGGGTTTCGGCGGACCGCACGCGGGATTTCTTGCCACCAAGGACGCGTTCAAGCGCCAGATGCCGGGCCGCCTCGTCGGCGTCTCGAAGGATGCGCAGGGCAATCCCGCCCTGCGCCTGGCCCTGGGTACGCGCGAACAACATATTCGCCGCGACAAGGCCACGTCCAACATCTGCACCGCGCAGGTGCTGCTCGCGGTGATGGCCTCGATGTATGCGGTGTACCATGGGCCCGCCGGACTTCAGCGCATCGCGCGACGGGTCAAGCTGCTCACCGAGGTGCTCGCGGCGGGGCTCCGCCAGAGCGGCGCGCGCGTCAACCTCGATCCGGTGTTCGACACGCTCACCGTCACGAACGTGGCGGCGGACCGCGTCCACGCGGCGGCCGAGGCGAAGAAGTTCAACCTGCGCCGGGTCGATGCCTATACCGTCGGTATTTCCCTCGATGAGACGGTTTCCGCGGAGGACGTCGCCCTCCTGCTCACCTTCTTCCGCAGCAGCGACCGTCAGCGGATGGAAGAACTGCTGCCGCTCGCCGGCTCGGGTGAGTTTTCCGCGCCGTTTGCGCGGGTGTCGCCGTTCCTGACCCACGCGACTTTCAACCGGTATCACACCGAGCACGAGATGTTGCGCTATATCAAGCGGCTCGAAGCGAAGGATCTCTCGCTCGTGCACTCGATGATTTCCCTGGGCTCGTGCACCATGAAACTCAACGCGACCAGCGAGATGTTTCCCGTTTCCTGGCCCGAGTTCAGCAAGCTGCACCCGTTCGCGCCCGCGGATCAGACCCGCGGTTATCAGAAACTTTTTCGCGACCTGGAAACGTGGCTGGCGGAAATCACCGGCTTCGCCGCGGTTTCCCTCCAGCCCAATGCCGGCTCCCAGGGCGAATACGCCGGTCTGCTGGTGATTCGCGCGTATCACGAGTCGCGCGGCCAGGGTCATCGCAACATCTGCCTCATTCCCACGAGCGCGCACGGCACGAATCCCGCCAGCGCGGCGATGTGTGGCTTCAAGGTGGTCGCCGTGCTCTGCGACGCGAACGGCAACATCGATCTCGCCGATCTCCGCGCCAAGGCGGCCGCGCATGCCGATCATCTGGCGGCGCTCATGGTCACGTATCCGAGCACGCACGGCGTGTTCGAAACCGGCATCAAGGATATTTGCGCGACGATCCACCAGCATGGCGGCCAGGTTTACATGGATGGCGCCAATATGAACGCGCAGGTGGGGCTGACCTCGCCCGGCCACATCGGGGCTGACGTCTGCCATCTCAATCTGCACAAGACCTTCTGCATCCCGCACGGCGGCGGCGGTCCCGGCATGGGGCCGATCGGCGTGGCGGCCCACCTTGCGCCATTTCTGCCGTCGCATCCGGTGAGTCCCGTCCATTCCGCCCTCGCCGGTGGCCGTTCCGCGATCGGCGCGATCAGCGCCGCGCCCTACGGCAGCGCCAGCATCCTGGTGATTTCCTGGATGTATATTCGCATGATGGGACCGGACGGGCTCACCGCCGCGACGCAGATGGCCATCCTCAACGCCAATTACGTCGCGAAGCGCCTCGAGAACTCTTTCCCCGTGCTCTATCGCGGCAACGCCGGCCTGATTGCGCACGAATGCATCGTGGATTTCCGCGCGTGGAAGAAACACGGCCTTGAGGTGGAGGACGCCGCCAAGCGCCTGATGGATTACGGCTACCACGCGCCGACGATGTCCTTTCCGGTGCCGGGCACCTTCATGATCGAACCGACGGAGAGCGAATCGAAGGCGGAGCTCGATCGCTTCTGCGACACGATGATTGCCATTCACGGCGAAATGCAGGCCGTGGTGAACGGCGCAGCGGATGCGGCCAACAATCCGTTGAAGCACGCGCCGCACACCGCCGCCGTGGTCTGCTGCGACCAGTGGGATCACCCGTACTCCCGCGAGACCGCGGCTTTCCCGGACCGCCACACGCGCGCCAGCAAATTCTGGCCGTCCGTGGGCCGCGTGGACAACGTCTACGGCGACCGGAATCTCGTGTGCTCGTGCGTGGGGATGGAAGCGTATGCGGACGTGAAGTAGGCGCCAGCGGGCTCGCTGGCGCGGTCTCCGTATGATGCGCGCGAAACCGCCATGACCATTGACGGGGGAATCCGTAGCCACGAGCGTGAGCGAGTGGACGCAGCCAGCAAAGGCCACCTCCCCCGCCTGACGCCAGAGCACTATCGCGGGCGCGCTTTCGTTCACTGGACCCTCACGACCGAAGACCGCGCGACCGGCTGGCTCACGCCGGAATTCCACGATCACTGGCGATACATTCTCCTCCATGCCTGCGCGCGATACGATCTCATCTGCCCAGCGTATGTGCTCATGCCGGATCACATCCATCTGCTGTGGCTCGGGCTGAATAAAAACGGATCTGATCAACGCATCGCAGTCGAATTTCTCCGCAAGCACCTGCGAGCCCATCTGGCGCCAGCGGAGTGGCAGCACCAGGCGCATGACCACGTGCTGCGCGACGAAGAACGCGCACACGGCGCTTTTGCGGCAGTGGCCCAATATCTTTTCGAGAATCCGTTGCGCGCCGGTCTGGTTTCACGCTGGGAAACTTATCCCTACTGCGGGCAAACGGCGCCGGGATATCCCGATCTGGATCCGAAAGACCAAGACTACTGGCCACTTTTCTGGCGCATCTACAACAAGCAGATCGAAGCCCACGCGGCCACTCGCTCACGCTCGTAGCTACCGGAAGACCGTGGGGTAGCCACGAGCGTGAGCGAGTGGATCTCTTCCGCCTCACCCGACCCGGCCTTCATCGTCGTGGCGCGCGGAAATTGGCGGGAAGATTCTCCCACGTTCCCCCGCCCCTACCCAACCAACTCCGGCTCCCAATCGCCAAATTTCCACGCGTCCTTGCGCGCGGCGTGCCCGTTTTCGAGCAGGGCGTTGTTCAGGAAAATCGCCTCGCCCCCTTCCACTCCGAGAAACACGTCGGCCAGGTAGCGGTCGTATTTGTCCGGCTTCGTCGTGTTGATGGTGATCGCGGTCGTCTGCGCAAAGAGCGCATCGCCAAACCGCTTCGCCGCCTTGCCTGCGGGCGTCTTCAGTTCGGGGCAGTCGAGGCCGCGCAGCCGCAGCTTCTGCTTCACCCACTGCCGCGGGCCCAGATAAATTCTCACCCACAGCGTGTCGCCGTCCACGGCGCGGATGAGTTCAACGCCATAGTTGAACAGGTCGGTTTTTCTCGCGCCCTCCGCGCGGATAAAACGCCCGGCGCCTGCCCCAAATCTCTTCGCAGGATCAACCTGCACCAGGTCTCCGTCCTTGAATTCCTCCGCCTGGTCCTCGCTCAGGTCGAAATAGTGGGCGAACCCGAGATCGACCACGCGCTTCCCCTCGACCGTTGCCACGCGATAAACGCCGGTGGCGCCCCGCTGCGGCACGAGTGGTTTGTGGGCCGCCCTCCGCGCGCCATTGCCCGTGGGCCGGCCCGGCGTCACGTCGATGGCGTTCAGGGCGCGGACGCGCCGCTCGAGTTCTGCGGTCACCCAATGATTTTTCGCCGCCGCAACTTCGAGGGCCTTGCGCTGCGTGGTATCCGGGACCTCCAGCAACACGCGGTAGTGGCTCCAGCCCAATTCTGACCGCGCGGTCAGAATTGGATATTCCCGGACCAAACGCAGGCAGCGATAAAGCAACCGCTCGCCGACGCCAATGGCCCCAGCCAGTTGCGGAACCACTTTTTCGCCGTAGCCGGCCCGCTCCTTGAAAAACAGCAGGTGCGCCTCGATCGCAAACCCGATGATCCGGTAGCTTTCCAGATACGCGCGGTCCGCGCGGGCCTGGCCTTTGATCAATGCCGCCCGCACCGCTGCGACGAGGGCAGGAAACGTTTCGGGTGTGGGAAAGAGGGCGCGGTCGTGCATCGCGACGCGGGCTCAGCACCGACGCGTTGCCTGCGAGATCGCGATCCCGCGGGCGAGATCGGCGAGCGCGGGATAATTGTCCGGAGGCATGCCCCACATCCCCGGGCACGCCAGCTCG
>JBEENF010000044.1:0-14004 GCA_041192325.1 Verrucomicrobiota bacterium | reverse complement strand
TTTCCAAACTGGTCTCGGGGGTTCGATTCCCCCCGCCCGCTCCATTTTGAGCCCCGCTCGTAGAAACGACTTCAAGTCCGCCAGCCTACCGGAAGTTCAGCTCGCCGGTCCGCTGGCAGGCACGGTCGGCGGCCGCGACGGTCCGCTACCACGCCATCGCGTAAGTGACCGACTCGGACATTGGGGCGACATTGACCGTGACGGAGCCGGAAACGCGGGCGAGGACTTCAAAGATTACGCGTCTCTTGATGCCTGATTTGCCCCCTTGTCCCGGGCGCAACCAGCGCGGGTTGCGCTCATCATGTAGCGCCAAACCGCTCCCTATTATCCTGCGCGATCCGTTCCTTTTCCTACGCACCGGGCAGGCTCCGGGCGAGTCTGACTTGATCTGCTTTTTACGTCGTGGCGGGAGTGAATGGGGTTGCGGGTCGGAGAACGCTACCTTTGGCTCGGCGGACCATGGCACTGCTTTCCTCTGCCGCGAACTCGGCCCAGTCCTCTCGTTTGGATTCGCCCAAGAAAAAGGCTGCCAGTGTCAAGTCAGCCCAGGCGCTCGCCAAGCAAAGGTCGCTCGAGAAGAAAGCGAAGTCGTACAAGCTGCCGATGGGTGAATTGGCCATGTTCACGCAGCAGCTCGCTTCGCTTCTCACGGCCGGTTTGCCGCTGGTGCAGTGCTTGGAGGCGTTGCAGGACCAGACGGAAGACCCTTGCTTCCGAATCGTGATCCGCGACGTCCGCGCCGACATCTCGCAAGGTAACTCATTTTCATCCGCCGTGCGGAAATTCCCGAGTTCCTTCAACACTCTCTTCGTTTCGATGGTGGAGGCGGGCGAAGCGTCGGGGGGGCTCGCGGAAATTTTAATGAAAGTGGCCGGCTACTTCGAGTCGACGGTGAAGCTGACCAAAAAGGTCAAGTCGGCCATGACGTATCCGATCGCGGTCATCGGTCTGGCTTTTGCGCTGGTCAACGTGTTGCTGATATTCGTCATCCCGGTGTTCGCGGCCATGTTCAGCGACTTCGGCGCCAAGCTGCCGGCGCCGACCCAATTTCTCATCGATCTCAGTAACTTTCTGCAAGAGTGGTGGTGGGCGCTGATGATCGGCGCTTTCGTGGGTTACAAGGTGCTGGACAGGTTCGTGCAGACCCCCAACGGCCGCCGCGCCAGGGATCAGTTTCTCGTCAAGGCTCCGATCTTCGGCAACCTGATACATAAGATTGCCCTTTCGCGCTTCTGCCGCACTTACGCCACCTTGATCCGTTCAGGCGTGCCTATCCTCCGCACCTTGGAAATTGTGTCCGCGGCCAGCGGCAAGGTGCAGATCGAGGATGCCTGTGACGAAGTCGCCAAGCATGTCAGCCAGGGCGGTCAGGTATCCGAGGTGCTCGCGACGAATCTATTCTTCCCGCCCATGATGAAGCACATGGTCAAGGCGGGGGAGTCGACCGGCAACGTGGACGGCATGATGAACAAGATTGCGGATTTTTATGATGTCGAGTGTGAGGCCACGGTGGCC
Organism: Verrucomicrobiota bacterium; assembly: GCA_041192325.1. GTDB lineage: Bacteria > Verrucomicrobiota > Verrucomicrobiia > Opitutales > Opitutaceae > ER46. The sequence goes on along the minus strand of JBEENF010000044.1, from coordinate 12,489 downwards.
GCTCTGACATCGCTAATCGAGCCCATGCTGATCGTGTTTCTCGGGGTGGTGGTAGGCGGCATCGTCATGGCGATGTTCCTGCCGATCTTCCAACTCGGCGCAGTGGCTGGCGGCGTAAACTAGCGCGAACGGGCGGTTTCGCTTCCAGTGTCGCTCCGTTCAGCGGAATTTCCCGCAGCTTTCTCTCTCCCTGTCATGCCTTCCGTTCTCATCGTCGACGATCTAGTCTCCATCCACGAGATGCTGGAGGCGGTTATTCAACCGACTGGCTTTGGCACGGCGTTTGCCACTGACGGCGAAAAAGGGCTCGTCCGTTACAAGGCGGAGAAATTTGACCTCGTGCTCGCGGACATCGACATGAAGCCGATGGACGGGATTACCCTGCTTAAACAGCTGAAGATGTATGACCCCCAGGCCGTGGTCATCATTATGACGGCGTATGCGTCCGCCGAAAGCGCAGTGCAGGCATTGAAGTATGGCGCGTTCGATTACCTGCAGAAACCATTTCGCGTCGACGAACTGATTGCCACTTTGCGCCGTGGTCTGGAATTTCGTAAATTTCAGCTGGAACGGACGATTACTGCGGTGGCTCCGGACGCCCGGCATGTCGATATCGACGCCCGGCTGATCGGCAAGAGTGCGAAAATCCAGAAGCTGATCGCCCAAGTGAGGAAACTCGCGACCGTCCGCACCCCCGTGTTGCTCATTGGGGAAAATGGTACGGGCAAGAACATCGTGGCGGAAATCCTGCATGCGGCCAGCGGCGCGCCGGACACGGCGTTCCTGCGAATCGATTGCTCGCTTTGTTCGGAGGCAAACTTCCGCAATGGCTTGCTGGGGCAGAATGGCGAGGGCGGAACGTGGGTGAAAGAGGCGAAAGGCGGCACCCTCTTCCTGCAGGATTTGCAGTGCCTCACCGAGCCCGTGCAGAAGGAATTGGTCAGTGTCCTGCGGAACAACGCCCACGGCTTTCGCCTGGTCTGCGCGACCAGCGCGGACCTCGAAAAGCTGACCGACGAAGGCAAGTTTCACGACGAGCTTTTCTATCGCGTGGCCTCGCTGCCCCTGCAGATGCCGCCGTTGCGCGAACGCGCGGAAGATATTCCCCTGCTGGCCAAACACTACGTTTCCCAATCGGCCAACCCGCAGTTTGAAGCCAATACGATCGAGCTCGCGGCGGACGCGCTTGCCGTGATGAAGGCTTATCACTGGCCCGGCAATCTCACCGAATTGGTTCAGGTCGTTTCCAAAATCGCCGGTACCACCGAAACCCGGTTGATTACGGCGCAACAACTGCCCCTCCGGCTGCGGGAGATGAAAGACTGGCCCTCCTTGGCCGCGTATCTGGCCGGGCAGGAGAAGCAATATATTGATGTGGTGCTGCATGCTTGCGGCGCCAACAAGTCGGCCGCCGCGAAAGTTTTGGGCATCGACCCGGCGAAGCTGCCTTAAGTGGGGTATCGCGCTCCCGACGAGGCCATTGCGTCGGCCCTGCCCAACCGCTTTTTCGGGCCGGAGCAACGATCACGGCGGACTCCGGTGGTGCGGGCAGAAATGCCCCCTGCATGCTTTCCCGCTTGCGGCCGGTTTTCCCGGCCCCAACTCTCGCCGAAATCTACGCCATGCCCAAGCGCACTGACCTGAAGTCCATTCTCATCATCGGCGCCGGTCCCATCGTGATCGGCCAGGCTTGCGAGTTCGACTACTCCGGCACCCAAGCCTGCAAGGCGCTGAAGGAGGAAGGCTACCGCGTCATCCTGGTGAATTCGAATCCGGCGACGATCATGACGGATCCCGAATTCGCCGACGTCACCTACATCGAGCCGCTGACGCTGGATATTCTGGAAAAAATCATCGCGGCGGAAAGGCCTTCGGCGTTGCTGCCCACCCTCGGGGGACAGACGGCGCTGAATTTGTCGATGGAGCTGAACAAAGCCGGCGTGCTCACGAAGTACGGCGTCGAAATGATCGGCGCGAAACCGGACGCGATCAACAAGGGCGAGGATCGCGAGCTCTTCAAGCAGTGCATGCTCAAGATCGGTCTCGACGTCGCAAAATCGCGCACGGTCAAATCGATGGCGGAGGCGCGCGAGGCCGCCGAGATGCTCGGCGCGTTTCCCTTGATCATCCGGCCGTCTTTTACCCTCGGCGGCTCGGGCGGCGGAATTGCGTATAACCGCGAAGAGTTTGAGCGGATTGTCGCCAACGGCCTGGATCTTTCCCCGGTGCACGAGGTGCTGGTGGAAGAGTGTCTCCTGGGCTGGAAAGAATACGAGATGGAGGTGATGCGCGATCACAAGGACCAGTGCGTCGTGATCTGCTCGATCGAAAACTTCGACCCGATGGGCGTGCACACCGGCGACTCGATCACGATCGCACCGGCGATGACCCTGACGGACAAGGAGTATCAGGTGATGCGCGACGCCTCCTTTGCGGTGATCCGCGAAATCGGGGTGGAGACCGGTGGCTCGAATATTCAATTCTCGGTCGATCCCGAGACGGGCCGGATGGTCGTGATCGAGATGAATCCGCGGGTGTCGCGGTCGTCGGCGCTCGCTTCCAAGGCGACCGGATTTCCGATTGCGAAGATCGCGGCCAAACTCGCGGTCGGTTACACGCTGGATGAGCTGCGCAACGATATCACGCGGCTCACCCCGGCCAGCTTTGAACCGACGATCGATTATGTGGTCACGAAGATTCCGCGTTTCACGTTCGAGAAATTTCCGGACGCAGATGCCACCCTGACCTCCGCCATGAAGTCGGTGGGCGAGGCGATGGCGATTGGACGCACCTTCAAGGAATCCATTCAGAAATGCCTGCGCTCGCTGGAAACCGGCGCGCGCGGCTTTGGCGGCGGCGGCAAGCTCGGCGGCGACGAGTTGATCGAGGAAAAAACGATCAATGCCAAACTGGGGACGCCCAACTCCGAGCGCATCTTCTATCTGCGCCACGCGTTTCGCGCCGGCTACACCGTGGAAAGGATCTTCGACCTGACCAAGATCGATCCCTGGTTCCTGCATCAACTGCGCGAGATCTGGGAAATGGAGGAGGAGCTGAAAAAGCATACGCTCGCCACCCTCGACGTGACGGCGCTGCGCCGGGCGAAGCAGTTCGGTTTCTGCGACGCGCAACTGGCCCATCTGCTCAAGAGCGATCTCGCGGCGGTGCGGGCCGACCGGAAAAGACGCGGCGTGCATACGACCTACCGGCTCGTCGACACCTGCGCGGCGGAGTTCGAGGCGTTCACGCCGTATTATTACTCCAGTTACGGCGACGAGAGCGAAGTGCTCCCGCCGACCGGGAAGAAGAAGATCATGATCCTCGGCGGCGGGCCGAACCGCATCGGCCAGGGCATCGAGTTCGACTACTGTTGCGTGCACGCGAGCTTCGCGCTGCGAGAGATGGGCTATGAGAGCGTCATGGTGAATTCGAACCCGGAAACGGTCTCGACCGATTACGACACCAGCGACCGCCTTTATTTCGAGCCGCTCACCCTCGAGGACGTGCTGGAAATCTATCAGCAGGAGAAATGCGACGGCGTCATCGTGCAGTTTGGCGGCCAGACGCCGCTCAATCTCGCGACCGCGCTCAAGGCGAATGGCGTCAACATCATTGGCACCTCGCCCGAGAGCATCGAGACCGCGGAGGACCGCAAGTTGTTCTCGGCCATTCTCGACAAGGTGAAGCTGCGGTCACCGGCAAATCGCACCGCGATGAACGAGACGGATGCGCTGATTTTCGCGAAAGAGGTCGGCTTTCCGGTGCTGCTCCGGCCGTCCTTCGTGCTCGGCGGCCGCGGCATGTTCATTGTCTACAACGAGGAGGAATTCCGGGGCGTCGTGCGGCAGGCGTTTGACGTCATGCCGGACAAACCCGTGCTGATCGACAAGTTCCTCGAGGATGCGATCGAACTCGACGTCGACTGCATCAGCGACGGCGAGACGTCCGTCATTGGCGGCATGCTCGAGCACATCGAGTACGCCGGCGTGCACTCGGGCGACGCAGCGATGGTGATGCCGCCGCACACGCTTTCGCCGGAAATGCTGAACACGGTTCGAAAAGCGACCTATGAGCTTGCGCGTGAGCTCAAGGTGATCGGCTTGATGAATGTGCAGTTCGCGATCAAGGACCACCAGCTCTACGTGCTCGAAGTGAATCCCCGGGCCTCGCGCACGGTGCCGTTCGTGGCCAAGGCCATCGGCGTGCCGCTGGCGAAGCTTGCCGCCAAGGTCATGACGGGCGCGAAGCTGAAGGATCTCGGCTTCACGCGCGAACAGACGCCCCGCCATTGGTGCGTGAAGGAAGCGGTGTTTCCGTTCGTGCGTTTCCCCGGCGCCACGATCGCGCTTGGTCCGGAAATGCGCTCCACCGGCGAAGTCATGGGCCTGGACGACGACCTCGGCGTGGCTTTCGCGAAGGCGCAGGCCGCGGCAAAACCGGGGCTCCCCACCAGGGGCAATGTGTTTCTTTCCGTCAAAGACTCCGACAAGAAACGCGCGGTGGAAATCGCCCGCACACTGGAGCAACTCGGCTTCGCGATCTATTCCACCAGCGGCACGGCCAGGACCCTCGCGGCAGGCGGAGTCAATGTGAAGAAGCTCGCCAAGATTCAGGAGGGCCGCCCGAACGCGGTTGATCTGATCAAGAACGGCCAGATCCAGATGGTGATCAACACGCCGGGCGGAATGATTCCACGGCGCGACGAAAACGCGATCCGCTCCGCTGCCTACGCGCACAATGTGTGTATCATGACCACCATGACGGGCGCGGAAGCGGCGATCAAAGGCATCCGGGCGCTCAAGGAAAAGCACGTCGGCGTGAAACCGATCCAGCAGTATCGCGGCAATGTGGATGTGATCGGCTAGGATCAGGGGCCATGCGTTTGCTGGCGGTCCGGAACCCGCGCTGAGCCGCGCCGCCCGGGAGGCGCGTTTGGTGGTTTTCTCCCGGGAAAAAACGTGTTTGGTTCCCGGTCATGCGCGCGATCCGGATTCACGAAACAGGCGGAGTGGAAAAGCTGCGACTCGACGAAGTGGCTCTGCCCCAGCCCGCCGCGGGGCAGTTGCGTTTCCGCGTCGCGGCCGCCGGCCTCAACTTCATCGATATCTACAAACGGAGCGGACTTTATCCGGTCGAGTTGCCGCACACGCTGGGAGGCGAAGCGGCGGGGACGGTCACGGCGGTTGGCGCCGGGGTGGTCGATTTTCGCGTGGGCGACCGGGTGGCCAGCGCGGCCGTGCTGGGCTCGTATGCGACGGAGGCCCTCGCGCCCGCCGGGCAGACCGTGGCGGTTCCACCCGACTTGGATCTCAACCTGGCGGCGGCTTTGTTGCTGCAAGGAATGACCGCGCACTACCTCGCGGTGGATACTTTTCCCCTGAAGCCAGGCGACACCGCGCTGGTTCATGCAGGCGCCGGGGGCGTTGGCTTGCTGCTCACGCAGATTGCCCGGAAACGCGGAGCGAGGGTGATCGCCACGGTGGGCAATGAGGAGAAAGCGCCCTTGGCCCGTGCAGCCGGCGCAGAACGTGTATGCATCTACTCGCGGGAAAAATTCAGCGAAGCGGCCCGCGTCTTCACGGAGGGACGCGGCGTGGATGTGGTCTATGACGGCGTGGGGCGGGATACTTTCGAGGGTTCGTTGAACAGCCTGCGTCCGCGCGGAATGCTGGTCTCGTTTGGCAATGCGAGCGGGCCGGTGCCGCCGTTCCAACCGCTGCTCCTCTCCCAGAAGGGATCGCTTTACTTTACCCGGCCGACACTGGCGCATTACGCCCTGACCGCCGCCGAATTGAAGGCGCGGGCCGCGGATTTGTTTGCGTGGGTCACGGCCGGCGAATTGCAGGTGAGAATTGGCGCGACCTTTCCGCTTTCGGCGGCAGCCGACGCGCAACGCGCGCTCGAAGGCCGAAAAACCACGGGCAAGGTTTTGCTCCTCCCGGAATAAGTGCGAACAGCAGGCACGTGACAAGGACCGGCCCGCGGTTCAACGTGCTCCTTTATGCCTGTCGCCTCATCGACGCTCATCGCGCTGCTCCATGGTCCTGACCAACCCGGCCTGGTCGCGCGCGTGGCGGGTTGGATTTTCCAGCGTGGGGGCAATATCCTGCACGCCGACCAGCACCGCGATCGGGAAGCGGGCATCTTTTTTCAACGGGTGGAATGGGAGCCCGCGTTCGCATTGAACGATTCAGCGCCGGCAAATGCGTCGGCCCGCCTTCCTCCGGACCTTGCGGCTGCCGCGACCGAATTCGAAGCTTTCGCCCGCGACTCACTGGGCATGAAGGTGCGCATCCTCTCGTCGGCCGCTCGCCCGCGGGTCGCCTTGTTTGTGTCGAAGGCGGATCATTGTTTCCACGATCTGGCGCTGCGCTGGAAAGCCCGGGAATTCGAATGCGAACTGGTTACGGTGGTGGGAAATCATCCCGACCTCGAGGGGTTGGCGCGAAATTACGGGTTGCCGTTCGTGCACACACCGGTGACCCGTGAAACGAAGGCCGCGGCGGAGGCGCGACAACTGGCCTTGCTGGCGGAACTGCAAATCGAACTGGTGGTGCTCGGCCGCTACATGCAGGTGCTCAGCGCCGATTTTTTGACCAAATTTGGCGGGCCCGTAATCAACATCCACCATTCATTTCTCCCGGCCTTCGCCGGCGGCCGGCCCTACCATCAAGCGCATGCGCGGGGAGTGAAGCTCATTGGCGCCACGGCGCACTACGCCACCCGGGACCTCGATGAGGGGCCCATCATCCATCAGGACGTGGCGCGCATCACCCATCGACATGGGGTCGAGGAATTGATTCGCAAGGGCCGGGACTTGGAAAAAGCCGTTCTGGCCCAAGCGGTTCGCTGGCATCTGGAAGGCCGCGTCCTGATTTACGGCAACAAGACGGTTGTCTTCGACTAAGGGAGCAACGGGCCTGGAAACTCAGGCACGGCCGCCGTTCGAAACCTTCGTTTCGGTCATTTACATGCCGCAGGCCTTTTGATTGCGTCACCCTTTCCCAGACCCAATTGCGCATGACCACTCCCTCGAGCACACCTCCGGCCGGCGACGATCGCAACCTCGTTGCCGTCGATGAGAAATACGTTGCCATCACTTTTGAGGATCGTCTCCACCAGTTCTGGAAAAAAAACAGTTCAATCGTCGTGGGTCTATGCGTCGCGGTGTTGTTGGTCATTTTGGCCAAGGGCGCCTGGGAATACATGGCCCGGCAGAAGGAGCTCGAGATTGAGAAAGCTTACGCCGCGGCGGCCACGCCCGAGCAGATCAAGAGTTTCGCCGCGGCTCACGCCGACCACTCGCTGGCGGGAATCGCCTATCTCCGCATCGCCGACGACGCGTATACGGCCGGCAAATCCGCGGACGCGCTGGCGGGCTACGAGAAAGCCATCGTGGTATTGAAGGATAGTCCTCTGGCGGCCAGGGCGCAGATGGGCAAAGCCCTCGCCAAAATCCAATCGGGCAAAGCGAGCGATGGCGCTGCCGATCTCAAGCAGCTCGCCGCTGACGCAAATCAATTCAAAGCGGTACGCTCCGAAGCCGCCTACCATCTGGCCAGTCTGGCCGCTCAAGCTGGAGACAGCGCGGAGGTGCAAAAACTTTCCGATCAGCTCATGCAGATCGAACCGTCCAGTCCCTGGACGCAACGCGCTTTGATGCTGCGGGCGAGTCTGCCAGTGTCGAAGGCCGTGGGCAGCGAGCCGGAGACGAAGTCCCCGGGCGCTTCCGGCGTGCAGATCAAGATCCCCGGCAAGTAAGGCGCTCGTCCGCGCTTCAGCGGGCGCGGCGATGGGGTCGCCGCCAAAGGGCGCCGGCCAAAACCGCTGCCCCCAAAATTAGCGCGTAGGTCGACGGCTCCGGGATCGACGTGGGCGTCCAATGGAGCAGGAGATTGTTCCCCAGCGCGGTGGTCGAAAAGGAGCCGTTGGCGTTCCAAGTCGGGTTGTTGACCAAGAAGGCTCCGCTGATCGTTGAGGAGTCATTGCCGGACACCACCGTCCAATTACGCGCGGTGGTCCAGAATTCGGCGCCTTGATTTGGCGCGGTCGCAGCGCCGGTAAATGCTGGAACCAGTAGAACGGAGTTGGTTACCAGGGTGCTGGCTCCCGTGAGGGCGATCAGGTCATAATTTGAACCGGGGCCGCTGGTCGTGAGACTGTTGAGCTCCCACGCGTACGTCGAACCGGAGCTAAACGTGAGAGAAGCATTGGCCAGCGTGAGCGTTCCAGCGCTGTTGCCGGGCGCGATCGAACCGCCGCTCGCGATCGCGAGCGTGCCGGCCAGCGCTCCCGCTCCGCCCACCTGCCCCGACAGCACTGCGCCGACCTCGCCACTAAGCACGGCGTTGGACGCGAGGGTGATATTGTTGGGGAGGGTTACGCCTGAGCCGATGGAAAGCGTGCTGTTGGAGGCCACCGCGACCGCGCCAGCGCTGCTGCCCACGCTGCCGCCGCCTGTCACCGCCAGGATGCCGGCAGAAACCGCGGTGCCTCCCAGGTAGGCGTTGGCTCCCGTCAAGGTGAGCGTGCCGGACCCGGATTTGATCAGGCCACCCGTATTGGATGAGGGCAGGGCGCTCGCGTAGGTGACATTCTGACCGTTGGTGTCGATGGCGATCGCGTCGGTGCTGCCAGAAATGCGGGCGGAGTAATCCGTCGTGTTGCTGGAGCTGTGTTGCAACGAGCCGCCGCCGAAAGCGAGGGCGCCCGATGAACCCAAAGCTTGGCTCGCGCCCAGTCCCAGCACTCCGCCATTGAGGTGGACGCCGCCTGAATACGTGTTCGTACCCGACAGCGTGATTGTACCCGTGCCCGTTTTGGTCAGCGCGAGGGTTCCCGTTCCAGCAGTATGGTCGGCAATTACTCCCGCGTAATTTCCTCCGCCCCCGTCGCCGGAGCCGATGGTGAGACGGGCAGCTGTTCCGGTGGCGTTGTTGACGATCGTTCCGCCCGACCCGGTCAAATTTCCGACCGTTTGGTTGAGGCCATTGACGTCGAGCGTGCCGGCATTTACCGCCAGGAAGCCGCTCGTGCTACCCAAGGTTCCGCTGCCGCTGACTTGGAGTGTGCCGGCGTTGAGCGTCGTGCCGCCGGAGTAGGTGTTGGCGCCGGCCAGGATCGTCGTGGCGTTGCTCGACCCGCCAAAGGTGAGACCAGCGCCGGCTCCTCCGGAAATGATCCCGCCGAACGAACGCGTGATGCCGGAGCCACCGGCCGAGTTCGTGATGGTGCGCGTGGTGGATCCGAGGTTGGCGTTGGCGTTCCACGACGAACTGCCGGTGCCGGTGAGGGCGAAGTCGCCGCCGATCGTTAGCGATGTAACAGCGAAGGAGCGCGTGCCACTGGACTGAATGGTCCCACCGTTGACGGTAAGTGCGCCGGCGCCGAAAGCCTTGTCCCCGGAAACGATCACCGTTCCGGCGTTGAGCGTGAACCCCCCCGTAAATCCATTCGTGGCCGTCATGGCCCCGAGATTCCAGGCGCCGGTCCCGTTCTTAGTGAAGCCGGTGGTGCTGCCGCTGGAAACGGTCTGACTTGTCCAGGTCAAAAGGCTGCCCGCTCCCACCGTGATTGTTCGCACCGCGTTGTTGCTGCTCAGGGTTCCGCCGGCGGTGACAGTCACGGTTACGCCGGGATCCACGGTCACGTTGCCGATCGAAGTGGTCGCGAATGTCACGGTGGAATTCGCCGTGAACTGTACATCCGTATTGGCTGACCAGGAGGTGGTAAAGGGCCCGCCGGCGCCAGTTCCCCAGTTGGTGGACGTCCAAGCTGTGGATACAGCGTCCGTATTCCAATAAAGCGTTTGAGCCTCGCTCGAGGCGAGGCCAACGGAGACTGCCAACACGAAACCAAAATGAAACTTGCCGGGGTTCATACTCACATCCTTTTGCTAACGGTGGGGCCGAATCGCAGGGTGGTAACACCTTACCCGTGGGCGGCGGCCAAACAAGTCGGAAGTGGCTCTCGTTGAGAATGATACCCTCTTTTTGCGTGGGCGCCCGGGAGAAACCCCGGCAGGTTCCGGCTCGATATCGTGCAGGAACGATAGGGTCAGTATTGCGTGCGGATCATGCCAACACCAGGGACGCGGATTGCACCTATCCAGGCGTCAAGCTGCTGCCCGGCGGGACGTTCGTTACGACCCGACCGCGTACGGCCACTGGGCGGCCGACGGCCGGTGAATGCTTTAAGCTTTCTGACTTGGATCAGAAAGCCGCGAGGTCCGGCAAAGCTGCTCGCTGACCCGCGTCGTCAGACCGTGACAGGGGTTTCGCGCGTTCAGATCAGGCCGAGCTTCATCTTACCCTCTTCGGAAATCATCTGCTGATTCCAGGCTGGTTCCCACGTGATGCGAACGTCCGCGTCAGTCACGCCGGGGACGAGCAAGATATTGTTTTTCGCGTCTTCCGCGATGGCTGGGCCCATGCCACAGCCGGGAGCCGTCAAGGTCATCGCAACATTCACCCGATACGCCGTGGGCTGCTGGTCGGCAATTTCCGCGACGTCCATCGAGTAAACCAGCCCCAGATCCACGATGTTGACGGGGATCTCCGGATCGAACACCTGGCGCAATTGCGCCCAGATTGCCTCGGGATCCGGCGCGCCATTGGTCAGGGTGGCCGCCTTCATGACCACGCCCTTCACCTCTTCGCCGAGCGCATCGGCGTCCGCGCCGTCAATGCGGAACAGCCCGAAATCGGTCTGCACCGTGAAGCTGCCGCCGAGCGTCTGGTGAATGAACACCTTCGAGCCCGAAGCGAGCAGTTGCTTGTCCCCCGAGGGAATCTGGGTGGCGGATACTTCCCGGGAGAGCGTACGTTCGCGGTTGGCGGAAACTGACATGCGCGCAACGAAGCGCATCTGACGCGCGGGCGCAACTGCGGACGCGCGGCGGGTCAACGGTTCCCGGAGAGGGAGGCGGGCAGCGCCTTGATTTCGGGATGGTTCAGCAGGTAGGCCCGTCGCTGATCCGCGAAGGTTTTCAAGCTGCGCGGCCCCTCCAGGCTGGTGGCGAACTCCTCGTACGAGCTGAGTTTCCGCGTGTCGCGTTTCACGCCGGCGTCGATCAGGTCGTGATATTCCCGCGCCAGGGGGCCGAGTTTAGACCAGTCGAGCCAGTTCTCCGCGATCTCCCGCACGTAGCCGAGGTAGCGCATGCGCAGGGCAGGCACGGCGAGCAGCTTGGAGATTAGCGGGGTGTTCTCGTTGTTGGCGCCAAGCAGCGGATCAAGTTCCACGCCTCCTCCTCCCGGCCCACCGCGCCCCCCCGGTCCGCCCAATCCGCCGCGACCGCCCCGCGGGCCTCCGGGACCGCGTTGAGATTCGCCCGGAGGGCCCGCGCCTTCGCGGCCACCGCCGGGTCCGCGGGCAAAACCTCCCCGCCCACCGGGGCCCGCGCCGCGGCCAAGGCTGAAGGTTTCGTTCATGTCGTGGGGGATGATGTGCAGCTGGCCCTTGCCGTCCTCCGCGATCGAGTAGTCGCTGGTGCGCGTCCAGTAGCCATCCCCGTTGACGAAGACCATTTCCATCGCGAGAAATTTTAGCGCGCCGTCGATGTCCAGCAGCGGGGCGAGCGTCGCCTCGAGCTGCTCGACCGGCGTTTCATTGAGCGCCTTGGTCATTCGAATGAGACGCGCCCAGGATTTGGGCTCGTCCTTGGACTTTATTTCATAAATCCGCTGATACGGTTCAGGAAAATCGCCCAGGTAGGCCAGCGAGCCGCGGCCTCCTGGGCTGCCTGGAACCTTCCAGCGCGCGCCCTTGTTGGAATCGAAGCGATCGGCCGTGAAATCCTTGTTGAACTGCTCGGCGCTCGAGTAGATGCCCCAGTTTTCGCCGTTGATGACGACTTGCACGAAATTCACGCGCGGCGTGGGCAGATAGTTTTGCGCAATCCGGCTAAACAGCACGGGCCGAAGCAAGGACTCGTCCTCATGGGAGTTGAGCAAATTTAAACTGCGAAAACCAAGGAGGTTTTGTTTCTCATGCGCCCCATCCAGCGACACGGCGAGGGAGCGTTTCGACCCGGCGGCGACCGTGAAATACGAGGATGCTCCGCGAAAATGTACCCCGACGTCGCGATAGGTTTTCCCGTCCACGACCAAAGTGGCCGGCAGATCAATGTCGGTCTTGTGGAACTCCTCCATCTGCTTTTCCCAATCCGCGTCCTCAAAAGTGAAGAAGAGCGTGCGCAGGGCAGTGGGGCTGTAGAGCGGTTCCGCGCCGTACGCTTTGACGTCGGCTGTGCTGATGCGTTCTCCCGGCGTGCCGGGCTCATTGCCACCGCCAAATCCGCCGCGTCCCCCGCGTCCGCCCGGCCCCCCCATGCGTCCGCCCGGGCCACGCCGACCCGCACCATTGTTGGCGAGGTGCTCCCGCGCTGCTTTCCGCTCCGCCGCGTCGAGGATCTTGTTTCCATCCTTGTCGAACTGGGCGCGCAGCTTCAGTTCCGGTTGCATGGGGCCGCCAGGCCCGCGCCCGCCG
>JBEENF010000043.1:0-14091 GCA_041192325.1 Verrucomicrobiota bacterium | reverse complement strand
TGCACGAAGGGCTCAAGGTAAACCTGTTTGCCAGCGAAGCGCAGTTTCCCGAATTGGCGAAACCGGTGCAGATGGCGTGGGACACCCGGGGCCGACTGTGGGTCGCCGCCTGGCCCAACTACCCTTTCCGCACGCCCGAATCGAAACACGGCGACCGCCTGCTGGTGCTCGAGGACACCGATGGGGACGGCCGGGCGGATCGCTGCACGACATTTCTCGACGACCTCGACAGCCCGACCGGGTTTCAATTCTACAAGGACGGCGTCCTCATCGTGCAGGCTCCGAACCTCTGGTTCGTCCGCGACACCGACGGCGACGGCCGGGCCGACTGGCGCGAGCGCGTATTGATGGGCCTCGATTCCGCAGACACCCACCACCAGGCCAACTCCCTGGCGCTCGAACCCGGCGGCGCGATTTACTTGAGCGACGGCGTGTTTCACCGGACCCAGGTCGAGACGCCGCGCGGCCCCACGCGCAACATCGACGCGGCGATCTATCGCTACGAGCCCTCCACCGGAAAATTTGAGACGTATGTGTCCTACGGATTCGCCAACCCGCACGGCCGGTCGTTCGACCGGTGGGGCAACGATCTGATCACCGACGCCACGGGCAACCGCACTTACTTCGGCGCGGCGTTCAGCGGCTACATCGATTACCCGGCGAAACACGCGACGCTCAAGGAATTCTGGCCGCGGCCCTCCCGGCCTTCGGCGGCGAGCACGATTCTGACCAGCCGGCATTTTCCGGACGAGTTCCAAGGCAACTTTCTCAACGGCAACGTCATTCAATTTCAGGGCATCTACCGCGTGAAGATCGAGGACGAAGGGTCGGGCCTGCTGGGTACACAGCAGCCGGATTTCCTCTCGTCGTCCGACGCCAATTTTCGCCCCACCGGCATCAATGTCGGACCCGATGGAGCGGTCTACATTCTCGATTGGCAAAGCCCGATCATCGCCCACACCAACCTGAATCACCTCCGCGATCCGAATCGCGGTCGCGAGTACGGACGAATTTACCGCGTGGCCCACGCGAGCCGGCCGCTGCTGACGCCGCCGAAAATTCACGGGCAGCCGATCGCCGCGTTGCTCGAACTGCTGAAGGAACCCGAGAATCACGTCCGGGAACTGGCCAAGATCGAGCTCGGCCGCCACGACTCCCCGAAGGTGATCGCGGCGGTGAAGGGTTGGATCGCGCAGCTGGATGCCGCGCACCCGGATTATCAGCACCATCTGACGGAGGCGCTCTGGGTGCATCAATGGCACAACGTCGTCGACGTCGCGTTGCTCGAGCGGATGCTGCGCTCGCCCGAAGGCCAGGCGCGGGCGGCGGCCACGCGGGTGCTTTGCTACTGGCGCGACCGCGTGCCAGACGCGCTCGCTCTGCTCAAGACCCAAGCGGCGGACGAGCACCCCAGGGTGCGGCTGCACGCGGTACGGGCGGCCAGTTTCTTCCGCTCCGCGGAAGCCGTGGAGGTGGCGCTAACGGCCACGCGGAGTCCGCTCGACTACTATCTGGATTACACGCTGGACGAGACGATCAAGCAGTTGAAGCCGCAGTGGCAAAACCAGCTCCAGGACGGCAGCCCGTTGCTGGCTTCCGATCCCGGGCGAATTCGCTTTCTGCTGCGCACCGTGTCTGCGGCGGAATTGCTGAAGCTTCCCCGTCGTCGTGAGGTACTGGAACGCATCCTTACCCAACCCTCCGTGCCCGACAGCGCGCGCGCCGAGGCGCTCGCTGAGCTCGCCCGGCTCCGCCAGGCAAAACCGACCGAACTCATTCTCGGTTCTTTCGAAGCGGGCGGCGAAATCGATGGGACGGGACTGGGCCGGTTGCTGGTGCAACAGCCGGTTCCCGATTTGCGCTCGGCCCGGCCACGCCTGGCCAAACTGGCCACAACCGGAGCAGCGGCCCACCGCAGCTTCGGCTGGGCCGCCACCGCGATGGCGGATGGTTCGTTCGACGCGATCTGGGAACAGGCCAAAGGCGCACCGGATTCACTCGTCGAGTTGATCAAAGGAGTGCCGCTGGTGCCGGATGCCACCTTGCGGGCGACGGCGTATTCACGCCTCGTCCCGCTGATTGACCGGCCTGCCGGCGACGTCGCCGACGCCAAAAATTCGGCCGTGCAAAGGGCCGCGATTCGCGCCGCGGTCAGCACCCGGCAGCAAACCACCGCGCAGTTTCTCCTCTACAGTCAATTGATCCTGCGCGGGGAAGAAATTCCCGTTGCCGCGGAAGGAATGCGGACGCTCCCGCGATCCAGCTGGTCGTCGGCAGACGCCGGCAAAGTGGCGGCGGCGCTGATCGCCTGGGGCAAAAAGAGCCCCGCCAGCGCCCGGCGGGAGTCCGCTTATCTCGGCGCGGTGCAAGTCGCGGACGAACTGGTCGCGCGAATCCCAGCCGCGGAATCCGCCCCGTTGCGCACCGAGCTGCAAACCTTGCGCACCACGGTGTTTCTGGTGCGCGCGGTGCCGGAGGAGATGCGCTTCGACCCGCCGCGCCTCGTGGTCGAGGCGGGCAAGCAGTTCGCCCTCGTATTCGAAAATCCGGACGCGATGCCCCATAATCTGGTGATCGTAAAACCCGGCACGCGCGAGCGCGTCGGGAACGTCGCGATGCTCCTGCCGGCCGAACACCGCGATCCCAGTGGCCGCGCCTACGTGCCCGATCTGCCCGACATCGTCGCCGCCACCAAACTGGTCGAGTCCGGCCAAAAGGAAACGCTCACCGTCATCGCACCCCTCGCGGAAGGAATCTACGAGTACGTCTGCACATTCCCCGGCCACTGGGTGACGATGTGGGGGCAGTTGATCATCACGAACGATCCCAACTCCGCGCTGGCAAACGCCACCCCGGCTGCCCCCGCTTCCCCGACCGCAGCTCCGTCCAGTCACGCGCACGGGAAAAATTAGCGGGCCGCCCCGCTCCTCCCGCCTCAATTCACCCGGCGCGGTTTGGGATAAGTGGCGGGACTGGCGTGGCCGGCGGCATCGAGGGCCTGCACTCCAAAAATCACATTGTCCTTCGAAAACCCCGGAATCTTGTGCCGTGTCACCGCTTTGGGCACGACCGTTTCATGCTGCCACGGGAAGGCTGTGGTTTCGCGCCAGACGATGCGATAGCCCGCCAAGTCGGGTTCCGCATTGGCGGCCCAGCGAATCGTCGTGTCATTCTCCTTGCTGACCTCCAACTCCACGGCGTGCGGGGGAGCGGGAGCGTTCGCCAACTCCGCGAGCGCCGCCGCATTGACCCGCGCCACGTCGGCGACATAGGCGAAATCGACGAACTCAGGCGAATCGCCGAACTGCACGCCGTTCTCGAACCGCACGTCCTGATGTTGACGGGCATAGACCTCGTAAGCCTCGGTAAACCGGACGGCGGGAAACCCCGCATCCAAAAACGCGGAGTGATCGCCTCCCCGCCCGAATCGATCCCGCCGGTAGATGATCTTCACCGGCAGGTGCGGCACATAGCGCGCGCCAGTGGACTGAATCAGCCGGGCGAGCTGCCGCGTTGGAAAATCGTTTTCCCCGCCCGTGGCGAGCTGCGCCAAGGTCTCCGCCGCAAGTTCGCGTGACGGCGCCACCGGAACGGGAACTCCTTCCGCGAAAACCCGCACATGCGAGCGTTCGCGGGAGCCGTCTTCCTTGAGGGTATTGCCGATGATGTCGTTGGTAAACATGCCCGCTACGTTCACGCCCTTCGCTTTTGCCGCCTTCGCCCAATGCGCGGCGCCCAGCAATCCCTGCTCTTCGGCGGCCACCGTCATGAAGATCAACGTGCATTCGAATTCGTAGTGGGACATCACGCGGGCGAGCTCCATCACGGCGGCGGTGCCGGAGGCATCGTCGTTGGCGCCCGGGGCGAATGAATCGACCTCGCCCGCCGCCAATGAGCGCGAATCGTAGTGACCGCTCACCACGAACACCCGCTTCCGCGCTGCCGGGTGCGTGCCCGGCAGGGTGGCCACCACGTTGACGATTTCGGCCCCTTGGGCGACCTGCGGCGGCCGCGGCGCCTGGCGAAACGCGTCGAATTCAACCAACAGTCGTCCCCCTGATTCACGGGCATACCGGTCGAACTCGCTTTTGATCCAATTGCGCGCCGCGCCAATGCCTTGATCAGGACGGGTTGTCGTCGAAAGGGTGTGTCGGGTCTTGAAGGAGACGAGCTTGCGGACACCCGCCTCGATGTTGGCCGGCGAGATTTCGCTGATCATCCGGTCGATCGCCGGATCGCGGACGGGGATCGGTTCCGCGCCCGACGCCCAGCCCGTCGCCGCCACGAAAATTGCGCAACTGAGGGGAAAACGAGGGGGCATGGGCCACGTCAAATTCATCGGGCGGCCGAGTCAACACGACGCACGGGAGCGGCTTTGATTGTGGTTGCGACGGTGGTTTATCGCCGCCGCAGGCAAAACGGGGCAAGAGGGAAGCTCGCCCGAAGTCGACCGCGCGGTCGCGGCGGGTCCGCGGGGCGGTTTTTTTCTCCCGAATCACGCCCTTGACACCCCCTGTCCGCTGGGGCACTTCTGACCCTCTTTTTCTCAAAACATCATGAAGCCGACATTCCGCCCGCACCGCAAGAAACGCGCCCGCAAGATTGGTTATCGCGCCCGGATGGCGACTCCGGGCGGCCGCAAGGTCATCAAAGCGCGCCGTCTCAAGGGCCGCAAACGGCTGACGGTCGTCTGAACGGTCTCCGCCCTCCTGCGTCGAGTGGGCTCCTGTTCGCGGCTCAAATGCGATTCCGCGCCGAGCAACACTTGTCTCGCCAGGCTGATATCCGCGCGGTCCGTGAGCAGGGCCGGCGCGTTGATTGTCGCGCTTTTACAATTTGGTGGAAATTCCGCGGAGCCACGCCCGCCGCCGGCGAGTCACCGCGAGTCTGCGTAATCGCCTCCACCGCCGCGGTGGGGCAGGCCACGTTGCGCAACCGCGCCAAACGCCGGCTCCGCGAAGTCTTTCGCCACCAGCAGCATCAGGTTCCACGTCACTGCGATCTGTTGCTCATCGCCCGCGGCGCCGTTGATAAATGTCCGATGCGGGAACTCGAAGCAAAATTTACCGAAGCCTGCCAGCGCATCGCCCCCCCGGCGCCGCCCAAGATTTCATGACTCCCCCCGGCGTCTCCAGTATGCGGCCCCTCGGCCCCGTCGAAAATGCGGCCGCGGAACCCGTGCTGCCCGGGAACCTGGCCAGGATTTGGCCGATGCTGACGCGGTTTCCGGCCTGGGCGCTGATTGGCCTGATCAAGCTTTATCAGCACACGTTGTCACCGGCGCTGCCGGTCCTGACCATGGGCGGCTGCGGGTGTCGGTTTTCGCCCACGTGCTCGCATTACGCGGTCGAGGCCATTCGGACGCGTGGCGTCGTGGCCGGCTTCGGGCTCGCTGTCATTCGCCTGCTCAAATGCACGCCGCTGCACCCGGGCGGCTTCGATCCGGTGCCACCCCGGCGCGGGCCGCAGTGCGCGCGCCCGTCCACTCCCCTTTTAAAATTTCATGGATAAAAAGAACTTTACCATTGGCGTCGCGCTGTTGATTGCAGCGCTGGCGGCGTTGTACCTCGCGCCGCGGGCCGCGCCCCCGCCGCCGCCTCGTGTTTCCCCGGGTCCGTCGACCACGGCGCCCCTTTCGTCCGGGCCCGGCGCCACGCCCGGGGCCGCGCAGGCCCACCCGACTGAATTGGCGGCAGCCGCCGCGGACGCGCCGGCCGAAATCACCACCCTGCGCAACGCTTTCATCGAGGCCCGCTTCACGACCGCCGGTGGCGCTTTGCGGGACGTCGCGCTCCTCAAATATCCGGCCGAGCTCGGGAATTCGGCGCCGTTCGTTTACAACGGAGTGCACGCGGACCCGATGCTCGCGTTCGTGCAATCACCGGACACCCTTCCCGGCCTGGATCGTTCCGTCCGCTTTGAACGGGTTTCAGCCACGGAGAACGAAGTCACCTACCGTGCGGTGTTGAACGGCCGGGTCGAGATCCTGCGGCACTACAAGCTGTCGCCGAACTCCGGCGACAAGACCGATCCCTACGTGGTGCGGCATGAGACGACCTTCCGTAACATCTCGGGCACCCCACTGCCGCCCGCCCGGGTGGCGCTGGCGGTCGGCACCGCGGCGCCGACCAACGCGGCTGACCTGGGTCAACAAATCACGACGGGCTACTCCACCGGTGCGGAAAAGGAGTTTATTGCCCGGGCGGATCTCGAGGCCAGCGGCGGCTTTTTTGGGCTCAACGCCCACAGCGCCACTCCCTCGATCGTCCGGCCCGGCCCCATGATCTGGACCGCGGTCAAGAATCAGTTCTTCACGAGTATTCTGACGTCTGATCAGCCCGCCGCGGGGCTGATCACGCAACGGGTGAAACTGTTCGCCTCGCAGCTCGACGAAAGCGCCAATGCCTATGGTATTGCCGGTGCGGCCCAGTTCGACCTCAAGGCCATACCGGCCGAAGGGGAATCCAAGCTGGGCGGCGACCTTTACGTCGGGCCCAAGGAATATCGTCGCCTGGCCAACTCCGACGTCTTCAAGGCCGATCAGGACAAGGTCATGCAATTCGGCTTCTTCAAATATTTCAGCCAAATCCTGCTGACCCTCATGACTTGGATCCACGGGTTCGTGGGCAACTGGGGTGTGGCGATCATTCTCACCACGCTCACGCTGAAGATCATTTTCATCCCGTTCACGCTCGCGGCCTCCCGCTCGGCCAAACGCATGGCCAAGCTCCAGCCGGAGATGCAGGCGCTGCGGGAAAAGTTCAAAGACAACCCGCAAAAACAGCAGGCTGCCACGATGGAGCTGTTTAAGAAGCACAAGGTGAATCCGGTGGGCGGGTGCATCCCGATCCTGATCACGATCCCGTTCTTCATGGGTTTCTTCACGATGTTGCAGAGCACCGCCGAACTGCGGTTCGCCCCCTTCCTCTGGGCGCCGGATCTGGCCTCGGAGGACACGATCGCGCTGTTTTTCGGCTATCCCTTGAACATCATGCCCCTGCTCATGGGCGCCACGATGGTGATTCAAATGCGGCTGACCCCGTCGCCCTCCACCGACAAGATGCAGATGAAGATGATGCAGTTCATGCCCTTCGTCTTCACCCTGTTCTGCTACCGTTTTTCCTGCGCGCTTTCTCTCTACTCGTTCATCAACGGCCTGTTCACGATCGGACAACAGCTTGTGATCAACCGGATGAAAGACCCCGTCGAGGCGCCCGAACCGGTTCGTCCGACCGGCAAAGCGCTGAAGAACGTCACGCCTTCCAAGAAGAAGTAGCCGCGCAGCAAGGGCGCCGGCGGGCCTGAGAGCCCGCGGCGCCAGTCCTTTTTTCCCCTTCAGCCATGGCCGGGCACAACAAATGGTCCAAGGTTAAGCGCGCGAAAGCCGTCACGGATTCGCGCCGCGGGAAAGTGTTCTCCCGTCTTTCGCGCGACATCACGCTCGCGGCCAAAGCCGGCGGCGGCGATCCCGAGGGCAACGCCCGGCTGCGCACGCTGGTGATCAAGGCCCGGGACGTGAACATGCCGACGGAAAATATCGAGCGGGCGATCAAGAAGGGCACGGGCGAATTACCGGGCGTGGTATTCGAGGAGATCACTTACGAAGCCTACGGCCCCGGCGGCGTCGCTTTTGTCGTAAAGGTCACGACCGACAACAAGCAGCGCGCGGCCAAGGATCTGCGTGCCGTTTTTTCTCGCCACGGTGGAAATCTGGCCAGCACCGGAGCGGTGGCATTTCAATTTCTTCACGCCGGCCAGTTCCTCGTCGCCCGGGAACGCCTCGCCGAGGACGTGCTGATGGAAATCGCGCTGGAGGCCGGCGCCGACGATGTGATCTCGAGCGAGCACGGCTACGAGGTGCGCTGCAATGTGCCGGCGTTCGACCGGATTTCCCACGCGCTCGAAGCGAAGGCCATTAAAACGGAAAGCGCCGAAATTGCCTACATTCCCGTCACCACGGTGCCAGTGACCGACCCCGCGGTCGCCCGGAGCCTGGCGAAGCTCCACGAAGCCTTGGACGACCTCGACGATGTGCAGGTGGTGTTCTCAAACGAGGAGATGGACGAGGCTTTGGCGGCCCGCGCCTAGGGCTTCGCCCACGGGCCGGCGCCCGGGCGGGACAAGCGTGGTCACCCCATGGCCGAAAGGTGGCCCACGTGGCGCCCCCCTCATTCCGGCGCGAATTTCGGGAGCCATTCACGCTCGCGTCATAACCCCGGCGCAACCTTGCCTCGCCCGTTCCACAGTGGTTGCGTGTGACGCCCGATGACCGACGAAGTGGAATTCGCTCCCGCTGCCGACTCCGCGCTGCGACACCTTGCGCCCGATGACGTCGGGCTCGTGGTCCCGCGTGACTTCGTTTACCCACAGACGTTCACGTTCAAGAGCGGCCAGACCATTCCCGGCTTCACGCTGCGTTACGAAACGTACGGCATGCTCAACGCCACCCGCGACAACGCGATCGTCATTTGTCACGCGCTGAGCGGCGATCACCATTGCGCCGGCTGGCACTCGCCGGCCGATCGCAAGCCCGGCTGGTGGAATAATCTCATCGGGCCCGGCAAGGCAGTGGACACGCGCCGCTTTTACGTCATTTGCGCCAACGTGCTCGGCGGCTGTCAGGGCTCCACCGGCCCCTCTTCCCTCAACCCTGAAAGCGGCCGGCCCTACGGCATCCAGTTTCCGTTTGTCACGATTCGCGACATGGTGCGGTCGCAAAAACTGCTGCTCGAACACCTCGGGGTCAACGAACTGCACAGCATCATCGGTGGTTCGATGGGCGGGATGCTGGCGCTGCTGTTCGCCATCGAATATCCGTGCTTCACCCGTCGGGTGCTCGCGATGGCCACCACCGGTCGCGAAAGCGCCCAGGCCATCGCGTTCAACGAAGTAGGCCGCCAGGCCATCATGCAGGACCCGGCGTGGAATCACGGCGAGTATCCGCGGGACAGCGGTCCGCGGGTCGGCCTCGCCATCGCGCGCATGATGGCGCACATCACCTACGTCTCGGATGCGAGCATGGACCGCAAGTTTGGCCGCCGGAAAAAGGAAACGGCGCCGACGGACGCGTATACCTTCGAGCCGCAGTTCGAGGTCGAAGGCTACCTGCGCTACCAAGGCCAGTCGTTCATCAACCGTTTCGACGCGAACACCTATCTCTACATCACTCGCGCGCTGGACCAGTTTGACCTGGCGCACGCGTATGGCTCGTTGGAAGCGGCCTTTGCGCCCGTCGAGGCGGAAACGCTCGTCGTTGGGTTCACCAGCGACTGGCTCTTTCCTCCCGAGCAAAACCGTCAACTCGCACTCGCGTTGTTGCGCGCCGGCAAACGGGCGAGCTACGCGGAGCTGACGACGGACCTCGGCCACGATTCCTTCCTGCTTGAATCCGAGGAACTCTACACCCTCGTTCGCGGCTTCCTGGAGCGCGACCAGCCCTTTGTGTTCGATTACTCGATTTGAAAACCGCAGCCAAACCGGGGTCCACGGCCCCCACTGAACTGGTCGAAAAGCGCACCGTCGACATGCAGATCATCGGGGATTGGGTCGATCCCAACACCCGGGTGCTCGATCTCGGCTGCGGCCGGGGCGTGTTGCTGGACTACCTGGTCCAGACGAAAAAAGTTTCGGCCGTCGGCGTGGATCTCGATTTCAACAAGATCGCCGCCTGCGTGCGACGGGGTCTGGCGGCTTACCAGGGCGACATGATGGATTTTATGCGCGCGTTTCCCGACAAGCATTTCGACCGCGTCATTTGCTCTCGGACGGTGCAGGAATTGGGCGACCCGACCGGCGTCATCTTTGAGGCGTTGCGGGTGGGACGGGCGCTTACCGTCGGATTTGTAAATCACGGCTTCTGGAAAAACCGGCTGCACACCCTGGTGCGCGGAAGGAAAATCCGCAACGCCGTCTACACCACCGAATGGTTCGAAAGCCGCCCGGCCAATCCGGTGACGATCGCGGATTTCGAATATTTTTGCGCCGCGAAGTCCATCCGCGTGGCCCGTCGCGCGCATCTTTCCGGGAATTGGCACGAGCCGTGTCGCGCGTTTCCAAACTTGTTCGCCGGGTACGCGCTCTACGATCTGGCGCGCTAAAAGCCGGCCTGCTCCCGTCGCTCCAGTGTTGGGCGGCGGGGAAAAAGGCGGGCGCCCGCCGCCACCCGGTTAACTTTTTGATTTCAGGTCGCGGATGAAGTTGTCCGCTTCCCGAATCGAATTTTCCATGTCGGAAACGAGGCGTGAGATGTCGGCTTGGAGCGCGCGATGCGTGGTGTCCAGCGACGACAGCGCGCGCGCGTTCAGATGGTGTTTTAGGTAAAGCACCTGATCCCGAAAAGTATTGAGCACCGGATCCATGCGGCCGGCGGCGCGGCGCATCAGTCCGACCAGCGCGTCGTACCGCCGGCGGGTTTCATCGAGCTGACGCTGGCTGTCGCTGCGCAGGGACGCGCTCGAGTACTGGCCGAGCTCCTGCTGCCATTCGCGGAACAAAGCGACCGCCACATCTTCCACCGCGGCAATACGGCCGCGCACGTCCTTGGCCCGTGCTTCGCTGCGCGTGAAGTCGCGACTGAACTCGTCGTATTTCCGCTGCAGGTCGCCTCCGCTGGTCTTCGTCACGGCAAGAAACCGCTCCAGCGCGCTGGCAAACTGCTCCTTGGCCTGAGTCTGCGCCTCACGCGCCTTCCCCACTCGGTCGACCAGGATTTCGCGCTTGGCAAAGCCGATTTTTTCCATGGCGCCGTAGTACGCTGTCGAACACCCGGCGAACGAAAGCGCGGCCACGCCCAGCAACCTAGCCAGCGAGAAACGCATCGACCCACCGACCGCAAAAACGCGGAGCAGTGCCCGCCACGACCGCAGGAGCGTCCAGGCGGCGTAAAGCAGCGCTATATCGTGGGTGGCGTGAACACGCCCATCACCCAAACGGTCACGCCCCCTCCGGAAACCCGCCGACCCGGCGCGTGTCCGCCGGCGCGACCCCACGTCCCCGCGCCATCGTTACCGTGCAGGGATTCGACGCTGCAAATCACCACCCGCTTCCACGTAGGCCAGCAGGTCGCTGATTTCGTCGCGGGTAAAACGGTTCAACAATCCGGCGGGCATGGGCGAAACAGCCGATTCGACATACGAGACGATGTCCTCCTTCGGCACTTCAATGGCGTCTTCCGGCGCCAGCGGATCGCTCGCCAGACGCAGCACCGGCAGGCGAAAATCGGTTTGGGCCACGCGCCCGGTGATGCTGCCGCCCGTCTTCGTCGTGACCGTAACCTGCCGGTAGGTTTCCGAGATCACCCGCGACGGCTCCAGAATGGATTCGAGCAGATCATGGCGGTTAAAACGGCTCGCAACATCCGTGAGATCAGGCCCGACGGACCGGCCCTCCTCACCGAGTTGGTGGCAAAGCGCGCACAAGGCGGCGCTGTAAATTTCGCGGCCGCGCGCCAGATCGGGTGGGCGACCGCGATCGTTCGGCGCGGCCGCAAAATCGGCCAAGGTCCACTCCCGGACCAACGGCCGCGGCGTCACGGCTGCCACCGCCGGGGCCGCGCGGGAGCGTCCCGCCGCCAGCATCGCGACGAAGCGCGGTCGTTCCGATTCGGGCAGCGAAGCCAGCGCCTCGGTTTCAATCGCCTTCACAAATTGCGGGAGGCCGGCGCCACCGCGGAACGAGGGCGTCTGCGCCAGCACCCGGAAAAAGCGGAGGCGGTTCTCCTCCGTCCATCCATTCCGCGCCCGCCCGAGCAACTGGAGATAGTGCAGTTTTTCCTCCTGGTCGCGCGCGGCGACGAGCAACGTCACCGCGCGACTCACCGCGGCGGGCGCTGCGAGTTGAAACAAAAGCCGGCAGGCCTCCCGGTTTATTTCGTTCGAGGCGTGAGGGAGCAATGAATCGATCCGCACCATCAATTGTTCTTTTACGGCGCGATCCAGGGGGCCCAAGCGTTGCGTCGCGTAGCCGGCCGAGAGGATCAGCATTCGCCATTCGGCGACGGAAAGCGCGTCATTTCCCAGCCGCACCAAGCGCTGCAAGACGGCCGGCAGCGCGTCGTTCGGTCCGACCCGGGTGAGGGCCATCAGCGCGGGCAGCGCCCGGGAAGCAGCGGACTCCTCCAGGGCGCGCGCGGACCATTCGGCCGCGGGTTGATGTTCGATCGCGACCCGGGCGGCGTGGGCGATCCATGGATCCGCATTGTCCAGCAATGGCCAGGCGGCCGCCATCGCCCGGGGATCCTGCCGGCCGTGAAACGTGCCGAGGTGGCGCCGCAACGCGCGGGCTTCCTTTGCCGCGACCACGCGCGCCGCGTCTTCGGCCGTGGGTTTTGGCTCGGCGACCGGCGGTCCGACATAACGCACGCGATAGAGCGCGGATTGGGTGTTACGTCCGCCCGTCACGAAATACATCGCTCCGTCGGGACCGAAATCGAGGCTGGTGACATTGAGTGGCCGGCCCCGCAAAAACGTTTCCGCGCGCGCCGTGTAGCTGGCCCCCTGCGGCGTGAGGTGAACGGCCACGATACGGCCGTAAGACCAGTCGAGAATGAACAAGGCGCGCTGATACGCCGGCGGGAAATGACTGCGCGTCCCAAATTTCACCCCGGTCGGCGAGCCCTTTCCAATGGCGATCGTGACCGGCGGATTATCCGGCTGGTCCGGGTAATACGGGGGCCAGCGACCGGTGACCCGGCGCCAGCCGAAATCCGCGCCGCTCACGAGGTGACGTACGTGCGTCGGACGGTACCACGGCGTGCCCATGTCCGTTTCGGCGTCGGCGTCGTACGTGAAGGCTTCCCCGTCCGCATTGAAATCCAGTCCCACCGGGTTCCGCATGCCGCTGGCCACAACCGTCCATTGGCCACCCGCATCGGCGCGCATCAAGTGGCCGTGGGGAAGATCGTCGCCCGGCAGCAAACCGGGGACCGTCGGCGGCGTCAGTTTGCGAAAGCCGGGTGGCAGCTCCACCGAATCGCCGTGGATCATCGCGGCGAGACCGTCGGGTCCGAGCGCAAGGCTGTTGCGGCCGTGACCGCCCGCGCGGGTTTTTACCAGCGGCGTGATCGAATCGAAACGGTCATTTCCCGTGGTATCACGCAGCTGGAAAAGCCCGCGCGAAATATTGGCATTGGCCAGAAGGCCGTCCGGCGTGTGCAACAATCCGCGCACCTCCTCCAGCGTGTCGTCGATCACCTCAGGCGGGATCGCCGGGGGCGAAAGGGTGAAGCGCAACAAGCCCCGCTTCTCCCGCGCCACGATCAGCCGTCCCTTGGGATCAAAGGTCAGCGCAATCCAAGAGCCTTCGTCCGGACCCGCGGACCGCAGGGTTTCCAGCTCGAAGCCCGGCGTGAGCGTGAAGGTGGGCGCGACCACTCCTTTGCCCGTGTCGAGCGCCGCCTTCCACTGTTCATAGTTGTCGACGGGCGTGATGGTGGTGTCGGCGGGAGGACCCGCGCGGGCAAGCGGCGCGGCTGCGAAGCTGGGCGTACCGACGCCGGATAGGATCAGGCCGGCCAGGCAAAAGCTGCGGACAAGGATCGCCTTGATTCCAAGCATGCGACGAGCCGAATGCCAGGCGGGGAGGACTGCAAGCCGCACCACCGTCCCAAGTGGGGGAGAAAAGCGGCGGAAGATTTGCCTTCCCGCGAGCCGCGGCCCGGCAACGTTCGGCGCCACCGGAAGGGAGGGGCCGGAACGAGCTCAAGCTCGCCTCGGCCCTGCATTTCTCCCAATTTGCGCGCCTCCCCCATGAAAAAACTGATCTCCGCCCTCCTTCTCGCCGTCGCGTTGCCCTTCGCCGCCGCGCAGGCCCCCGCCGCCAAAGTCGACGCGTCGGCTGCCATCGAGAAAGTCGATCCGTCGGGTCGCTTCCAAAAAATGCACGCCTCCTTCCTGGCACGGGGGAAGTCGGGCCCGATCGGAGTGCTTTTCCTCGGCGATTCCATTACGCAGGGCTGGACCAACGCTCCGCACATTTGGGAGCACTATTATGGCGGCTACCAGCCCGCGAACTTCGGCATCGGTGGCGATCAAACGCAGCATGTCATTTGGCGGATCCAGAACGGCGAACTCGATGGCATCAAACCGAAGGTCA
>JBEENF010000042.1:0-14655 GCA_041192325.1 Verrucomicrobiota bacterium | reverse complement strand
GGCACCCTGAAGAATTTGGCGTGAATTACCCCCGAGAAATTCCCCCGCCCCGCGTCTGCTGCCCCGCATTCGCTGCTGCCGCCGCTGGTCCCTCGCCGCGCTCTCTTCGTCGCTTCGTGTGGCGCTCGCTGCTCTGGTGTATGGTTGGTCTGGCGACGACGCCCTGCTTGTCGGCCGCGATCAAAATAGGGTGGGCGGAGCAGGATATTACCCCGCAGGAGCCGGTGTTACTCGCGGGACAGTTCAACTTTCGCGTCTCCGAAAACGTTTTGGACCCGATTACGGCCACCGTGCTGGTGCTGGAAACCGAAACGGACCAAGTCACCTGGGTAAGCTGCGATCTCGTGGGCATCGCGAACGAACTCCGCGACGGCGTCCGCGCACGCCTGGGTGGACGCGCGGGGCCGGATCCGAAAAAAATCATCCTCCACGCGACGCATTCCCACACCGGTCCGGAAATGCGCCCCACGAAGTCAGACATTCCCGGCGTGCCGGCGCTCAAGGTGATGTCGGGCGCCGATCTGCTCAACTCTACCGCCGACCTGATCGCGGCCGCGGTGATGCGGGCTTGGGACGCGCGGGCGCCGGGCGGAGTGAGTTTCGGTCTCGGTCATGCCGTCGTGGGCCGGAACCGGCGTTCCGTGGACACCGCGGGAGTCAGCACGATGTACGCCGATGTAGCGCGGGAAAAATTCAGCCACATCGAGGGGTTTGAAGATCATGATCTCAACCTGCTCGCGACCTATGATCTCAACGGCGCGCTCACCGGACTGATCATGAATCTCGCCTGCCCCGCGCAGGTGACGGAATCAATTTATGCGCTGAGCGCGGATTTCTGGCACGACACCCGGGTGGAAATGCGGCGTCGGCTCGGCCCGAAGCTGTTTGTGGCCGCGCAATGCAGCACGGCCGGGGACATCGCGCCGCACTTCGACTACAAGAGCAGTTACAACGGGAAGGCGGCGCTGCGGATGTTGAAGCTTAAAAACCGCACGGTGCGGGAGGAGATCGCGCAACGCCTCGCGAACGCCAGCGAGGAGGTCCTGCCACTCATCGCGCGAACGATCGAAAACGATCCCCTGTTGAGTCATCGCATCCAGACGCTGGCACTGCCGTTGAACCAGCTCAGCGAAAGCGATGTGGCCTCGACGCAGAAGGAGGCGGCGCTGTGGCGTGCGCGTTTTGAAGCGGAGCGCAACAAGCTTGCTACCTCACCCGGACCCCTCCCGGGGCGCTGGTATGTGGCCGTGAGCATGGCCTACAGCCGGCTGCGCTGGAACGAGCGCGTGCAGGAAACCTTCGAACGCCTCAAAACCGAACCCAACCGGGCGGAGGAAATCCACGTGATCCGTCTCGGCGACGTCGCGTTCGCGACCAATCCATTCGAATATTTTCTCGATTACGGGATCGAGATCAAAGCGAAGAGTCCCGCGACGCAGACTTTCCTGATCCAACTCGCCGGTTCCGGCACTTATGTCCCGAGTCAGCGTGCCGCCAGCGGCGGGGGCTATGGCGCCCAGCCGCAATCGAACCCGGTCGGCCCGGCCGGCGGAATAATGCTGCGCCAGAAAACCTCCGAGCTGATTCAAGCCTTGTGGCCATGAAACTGCCATCGGTCACCACCCCGTCGGGACCGGGCCGCCCTGCGGACCTACGCCCGGCCGATCCGTCCGGCCTGAAACGCGCGGTGCTCGCGCTGATCGGCTTCGCGCTGGCGCTGGGCACGCTCCACGCCGCCGAATTTCGCGCGGCGGCCGTCAAGGTCGATATCACACCTGACACGCCCCAGATGCTGCGCGGTTACACCCCGCGCCTCTCCACCGGAGTCCACGACCGCATCTATCATCGCATCCTTGCCCTCGATGACGGGGTGAACGCGTTCTACCTCATTTCGTCGGATCTGTGTTCGCTGTCGCCCGCGTTCTGTGACGAAGTGACCGCGGACCTCGCCCGGAAGCTGGAGGCGCCGGCGCAAAATGTCTGGTGGACGATCACGCACAATCATTCCTCGCCGTATGTGGGGCCGCCGGGCGTAGCGGGAGCGCTCATGCCGGCGCGGTTTCAATTTGCGGTGGATGCGGACTACACCGCGCGCGTCGTGAAGACCCTCGTCGACGGCGCGCTGGCCGCAAAACGGCAACTCGCGCCGGCGAAGCTCGGCGCCGGCTGGGGGTATTCGAACGCCAACATCAATCGCCGCGCGAAGGATCAGGACGGGAGCATCAAGCTGGGTATGAATCCCGACGGCCCCACCGATCGACGCATTGGCTTGTTGCGACTCGAGGAGCCGGGCGGAAAACCGCTGGCGTTGGTGGCGAACTATGCGATGCACGCGACGGTTTTGGGCGGCAAGAGCACCGTCGTTTCCGGCGATGCGCCCGGGGTGGTGGCGGAATACGTGCAGCAAAAAATCGGCGCACCCATGCTCTATATCAACGGCGCCGCGGGCAATCTCGCGCCTTTGTACAGCGTCGGAGAAAACGCACGCGTTCTGAGCCAGTTCACCGTGCTGCTGGGCGACAAGATCCTCGACGCGAACCGCAATTTGCGGAGCACGACGGATCGAGTGCGATTGCAATCCGGCCTGATCCACTGGGAGACCGCGCTGCGGCCCGGCTTGAAATGGCCGGCGGAGCTGGCGGCGTATCGCAAAGCTGGATCCGCCGGCGCGGAGCGGTTGCTCGTTCCCCTGCGCTTCCTGCAGATCAACGCCGACATCCTGATCTGGAGCGCGCCGATGGAATTGTTTTGTGAAGTTTCCAACGAGATTCGCGACCGCTCGCGCTTTCCCTACACGTTCTTTTTTGGCTACACGAACGGCACGTTTGCCTATCTGCCCACCGAGTCGGAATTCGCGGCGGGGGGCTACGAAGCCACGACATCTCCCTTCACGCCGCCTGCGGCCGCGGATCTCACCGCGACCGTCTCTCGTCACATCCACGATCTGCAAACGCCGCCCCCGCGGTCGCCGTAAATGCGGGGGTTAAAGCGGGCTGCCGCATACAATCTCGTTGGACCCGAGGGCGGGCAGGTTCTAGTGGAACAGAGCCTGAACGAAATTAACGCATTGTGGCGTTGAGGGGCGGGCCTTCACACTGTTCGACCTTACCCCCCGAATCCTGTCTTTACCCAATCAATCCCAACCCATGATTTCACGCTTCCGCACTCATTCCTGCGTCCCGGGCCGCGCACTGATTCTGCTGGCCGCCCTCTGCACGGCCGGCCTCGCGCAGGCTGCCAGCGCCGGCAAATACGGCTCGCCGCCGATTACGCCGACCAAGCCCATCATCCTCTACGACGGCAAGACGGTGAAGGATCTTTCCCAATTTTATAAATGGCTCGGGCCGCTGGGTCATGAGGATCCGAACCAGGTGTTCACGGTGGTGGACGCGGTCGACGGGGCGCCGGCGATCCGGGTCAGCGGTCAGGATTACGGCGGGATCACCACGCATCAAAATTACAAGGATTACCGCCTGGTGATCGAGTATCGTTGGGGCACCGCGACGTGGGGCTCGCGAAAGGCGCGGGCGCGCAATAGCGGCGTTCTGCTGCACTGTCAGGGGGAAGACGGAAGCTACCGGCCGGATTTCCGCGGCCCCTGGCTGGTGTCGGTGGAATACGAAATTCTTGAGGGCCGGACCGGCGATGTCATCCTGGTTTCCGGCAGCAAGCCGGGCGCCGGCGAAAAGATTGTGCCCACGCTCAAGATGCGGGCGAAGCCGGGCGACTTTTATTGGGACCCGAAAGCGGAGCCCCGTGAATTCGCCGCGGGCAAGGGCCATCTGCACTGGTTTGGCCGCGACCGCAATTGGAAGGACGAACTCGGCTTTCGTGGACCGCAGGATATCGAGCGTCCCGTTGGTCAATGGAACCGCGCCGAGATCGTCGCGAAAGGCGGCGACCTCGTATATTTCCTGAACGGTACGAAAATTCTCGAGGCGACCGATTCCTCGCTGAAGCACGGCCGGATCCTGCTGCAATCTGAAGGCGCGGAAATCTTCTTCCGTCACATCGAACTACAGCCGTTGACGCCCTGAGCGCCGGCGAATTGGACGGTTACGCGAGCAGCCGCGTCAGTTCGGTGCGGCTGCGCAGACTTGGATCGCCCCGGTCCCCAACTCATCGGGCCCGTTCAGGGCCCCGGCGGACCGCGTTGATCGCGGCGCGCAATTCGGGGTAGTGCCGCTCCACGTAAAACCGCAGCCAGTACGAATAGCACTGCGGACGGGCGCGGATGTCCTTTCGCAGCGCGGGCAGGCTGATGCAATGCGTCGCGGAGACTTCGGCGGGATCCGGCGCCAGGCGGGCGGGCGCGGATCCAAAATACAAATACACAATCTCGTTCTCCTGCAGTCCGTTGGCAAAGGTGGTCGCATAGCGGGTGCGAAAAACAAACTGCAGCGGCGGACGGACGCCGAGTTCCTCCCCAAGGCGGCGACTCGCGGCGACGCGCGTTTTTTCGCCTGGGCGGGGATGGCCGCAACACGCGTTCGACCAGAGGCCGCCGGAATGGTATTTTTTGGCGTGGCGGCGCTGGAGCAGGACGCGACCGCGGTCGTCGATCAGAAAAATGGAAAACGCGCGATGCAGGAGGCCGCTCGCGTGGGCGGCTTGCTTCTCCGCCACGCCCACCGCGCGATTTCGGCTGTTCACCACAATGAGATTCTCGGGCATCTGTTTTGGCGCGGTTTGGTGGGTCGAAGGGAAGACGGGAAACCTAGGTCGTTGTGTTCGCGCGTCGAGCAAAGCCGTCGCTTCCAGAACGCGAATCGCGCGGCGCAGGGGCGCCCGGGAGCTGGCGAACTCGACTTGCGAAGCACGGACGCTCACGCTTTTTGCGTGTTAGCGTTGCGGTCAGACCGGTCGCTTTCTGTCCCCCCCCCCTTGCCCCTATGAAGACGCCCCATTTTGTGAGTTCTTGCGCCCCCCATTCTCCGGCGCCGCTCTCCCGCCGTTCATTTTTGCAACGAGGAGCCACGGCCTTGGCGCTGGTCGGGGGTGCCCGCTCGCTGATTTCCGCCCAGCCCGCCGGCGATGCCTTCGATCTAATTGTGGCGGGGGGCACCGTCCTCGACCCTTACGCGGGGACGAACGCAGTCGCGGATGTGGGCATCCGCGGCGGGAAGATCGCCCTGGTGGCGCCGACGATCGAGCGGGCGCGGGGCGCCCGCGTGGTGGAGGCAAAGGGTCTGTACGTCTCGCCCGGCTGGATCGATCTGCATGCGCATATTTTTGTCGGGGCCGCGCCCACCGCGGTGCACCCGGATCGTGACGCGGGGGTGAACGTCGGCGTGACGACCGTCGCGGATCCGGGTGGATTTTGTGCGGACGAAATCGACCGGTATCGCCGCGAAATCGTGGAGAAATCCGTCACCCGCGTGGTCGGCTTCGTCAATGTGGCGGCGCACCGCCACAAACCGGGCACGCCAATGCAGGGGGATTTTTCGCTCTTCGACCAGGAGCTTACGATCAAGACGGTCGACCAAAACCGGGACGTGATCAAAGGCGTCAAAGTGCTGTCGTCCATTTATCATGCGGGTAACCTAACCCTGACTCCGACGCAGCTGGCGGTGCAGGCGGCGCGAGAAACCGGCACGCATGTGATGGCGCACATCGGCATGGCGCCGCCTTTGATTCAAGACGTGCTCAACCTCCTGGGGCCGGGAGATATTGTGACGCATTGTCTGAAAGGATTTTCGATGGGGATTTTCCACCGGGACGGACGCGTCGTCGCGGAGGCCTGGAAGGCGCTGGAGCGCGGCGTCGGCTTTGACCTGGGGCACGGTCAGGGGAGCTTCGCGTGGGCGGCCGCGCGGAATGCCCTCAAACACGCGTTCCCGTTACATTCGCTTTCCACGGATATTCACCTGGGCAGCCTTCATGGACCGGTCTGGACCTATGGGCGGACGATGGCGAAATTTCTACACTTGGGTTTTTCGCTGCCGGAAATCGTCAAGATCGCGACGCTTGGGCCCGCGCGCATGATCGATGAAGAACGCGAACTGGGTTCACTGAGCACGGGGACGGTGGCGGACCTCACCGTTTTTCGCGTGGTGGAAAAACAAGTCGTGCTCACCGACAGTCTGGGCAACCGCGAGACCGGCCAACGTGACATCGAGCCCGTGCACTGCATTCGGGCGGGCAAGGTGATCAGTGACTTGAAAATTCCGCCGGCAAGTTAATCAAAGAATGGCGGACGGGAAATGCGTGGGGTGGTTCAAGGCACAGGCGGCCCCTTGCGCATTTTCAGCTTGGTGTCCCCTGGCGCGCGCCGGAATGATCGTTCTGCGGCCGTGCAATTCCTCGTCGGCGTGGCGGCGGGTGGAACGCACGAGCGATTGCATGCGGCGTTGCGCCGTTGTGAGCGCGGAATCGTGGCGTTCGAACACGGCGAGACACGCATCGAGCGCCTTGATAATGTGCCGCAGATCGGTGCTCGACGCGCTTACGTCGTCCGGAAGGGGAGGCGTCTTTGCCCTCAGCTGCAGAGGTGGCGTGCCGAGATGGCGAAGCAAGGCCTCAAACCCCAGGCGGACGTTTTTATCGGCCACCGAGGCCCCCCCCTGGCGCACGCAAAAAATGGCGAAAGCATCTCCGATCCATTCGGCAATTCTCTGTTGGTCAGCCGGTTTCATCGAGCGCGGGGAACGGTGAGTGCCAGGCGCGGCCGGCAGGTTGCAAGAAGGTTACAGGTGAACACTGCCGTTTGGACAGGGTTGCAGCCGAAAGGGTCACTACGGTCTTTCCCTCGCCTTTCTCAGGCGACGACCCACTGCCGGGGACGGAAAATGGAGGGCCTGAACCTTGCCTGGAATCTGCGCAGGTTTTGGAACTTACCGAATCCGCTCAAGCGCTTCGCGGCCGGACATGCCGACCTCAATGCCAAGTTCCTGAGCCTTGGGCGTCACGGCGGTCACTTTCGATTTTAGCATGCCGTCGATGTTCGCCGCGGGTATGATCGCGCAGGCCTCTCCGCCGCGGGCGAAAGTTTCGATCTTCAGATAGGGGCACGCCACGAGGCCGCGTGAGCCTTTGACGACGAGAAGCTTTTGCTTGAGTTGAATTTCGTGACGTTCGAGCCCATTCCAGAACTCGGGCGGGACGGACACCGCCGATGCGCGGCTTTTCACGTCCACTCCTTTCGCTGCGGGTTTTTCCGTCGCAGCGCCATTGCTGAGGGCGACAAGGCACAAGGCAAAAACAGTTCCGGAGAGAAAACGGAGCGAACGCGTGGGGGTTGGCATAACAAAAGACCACGGGATCCACCGCGCGGAGTCGAGATCGCGGCGCAAGCCTCCACAGGTTCACGCCGGGTCAGGGGAAATGGATGATGGGAAGCGCGGATTGGTTCGAGACAAGATACGAGCCGCCTCCTGCGGCGGCGGCACGGGTCCCGCGCGCTTGCTTTCCGATCTTTGCCTCGAACGATGTGAGCCATGAGTTACTCCCGCCTCTTTACCCTGTTGGCGTCCCTGTTCCTCGTCGCGCTGGCTCCCGCTGCGGATGTCCGGCTCGGCTTCGTTGGACTGGATACTTCACACTCGGCGGCGTTTACCAAAATTCTCCACGACCCCGCGGCCAAGGATCATGTTGCCGGCGCGCGCGTAGTTGGGGCTTACAAGGAGGCGAGCGCGCTCGTCGAGGTGAGCGCCCGTCGGGCCGAGGAAGGCCGCGTCGCCTTGGAAAAAGATTTCGGCATCAAGATGTATCCTTCGATCGAGGCGCTCGCGAAGGACGTCGACGTGATCCTGATTGAGAGCGCGGACGGCAATGCGCACCTGGATCAGGCGCGTCGCGCCATTCTCACGGGCAAACCCGTGTTCGTTGACAAGCCGATGGCCGCGTCGGTCAAGGATGCGGTGAAAATTTTTGCCCTAGCGAAGGAGCACAACGTCCCGATCTTCAGCTCCTCCTCGTTGCGGTTCGCGAAAGCCACGCAGGCGGTGCGCCACGGTTCCATTGGCAAGGTGCGTGAGGCGAACACCGGCAGCCCGGTGAGCACGGAGCCGCATCACCCGGAGCTATTCTGGTACGGAATTCATGGCGTCGAATCGCTCGTGACGGTGATGGGCACTGGCTTGGAATCGGTTACGCGCAAAAGCAGTGAGAATGGCGCCATTGTCGTGGAAGGCCAGTGGGCCGGCGGACGCAAAGGCGCCTTTCGTCAGGGCAAATATGTCGGAAAGGCCATCGGCGACAGAGGCGAAGCTGACGTGGGCAGTTCCGACGGTTACGCTCCCCTCGTCGCGCAGATCGTCCAGTTCGCGCGCACGGGTGTGTCGCCCATCCCGGAGCAGGAAACGATCGAGATCCTCGCCTTCATGGAAGCTGATGCGCGCAGCAAGGAACTGGGTGGCAAGCCCGTGAAGATCGCCGACATCCTGAAAGAGGCGGGCTGGAACCAGGCGAAGAAGTAGGCTGCGTTCGACTCAAAGGGACTGTCCCTTTGCCCCCCGCGGTCCGGCCGGTACGCCTGGTCTCGGATTTGCACAGGAGTGAACGGAGGGAACTGAGGACGGTTTTTCCTGGCAGCGGAATCGCGTGAGCGTTTCGCAGATTCAGAAAGATGCGGGTCTTTCTAAGTCTTAGCCGTCCCACAGCGGCGGTGGCCTTGTAGCGCGGTTGTTTCGTCGTAGCCGCGAGCGTGAGCAAGCGGATTCGGGGAAACGCCCGAGATCCCGACTACGATCAGATCACGATTAAGATCACGATCAGGAGCACGGGGCCCGGACGGTCGCCGGGCCGCGCACCGCATCCTACTCCTCCAGGTCGCGACATCGCAGATCGAGCTGACGGGCGGACAAATCGATTTCCCGGGGTTCGAGCACGACTTCGTAAGGAGGGCCTTCACCGAAACCTTAAGGTCCGGTCGCTTCGAAGATCCATTTGCCAAGCCGGTCGGCTTCTTTTCGCCGCGTTTTCACTTCGACAACCGTGACCCCGTCGAACCGACCACCACGTGATCGATTTTGAAGGCCTTTTTGCCGGGCTCGCAGGGGATATCGTGGAACACGCGTTAGCCTTGCAGTTGCAGCGGCCGGAGCTTTTCCGCCGCGAGCCGTTCGCCCGAACCAGGCGAGGAATAGCTGGCCCGTGTCTGCCAAAGTCAAAGCGCCACAGGGTGGCGGCGGCGATAGAAGCCCAATGACATCGGCCTTCATTTCAAGCTAGGGGGCGCGACGGATCATGCCCGTCCCACGAACCGCTTGTTGCGGTGCCAGTCCAGATATTCGGCGGCGGGGCGGAGTTGGGTGGGCGAGGCGAAGTGGAGCGGGCTGCCGTGGCGCTTGAGCAATGAGGCGCCGTCCGGGCTCCCGTCGGAAAACATTTCTTTCGCGACGACGACGTTCAGTCGGTCGTCGATGGTCCAGAGCCCTTCGTCGAAACTCCAGTGCGCGTCAGGCGTCAGAGCCAGGCCATTTCGGGGATCGTTATTCCTGGTGTCGGCAAACGCCGCAATGTGCGCCGCCTCCACCATCGACGCGCCGGACCTGATCGCGGTCAGCGTGTATCCGGTCAGAGCACAGGTGTACTGATATTGCGCGATGACCTGGATGCGAAAGCGCGCGTCCCGTCCGATGGTTTCGTACACCGCTTTCGCTTCCGCAATCAACTCGTTGGAACTGTTTGGAGAAACCTCCAGCCCCACCGCCGTGGCGAGCCCCGCTTGCTCGTTGTCAGGAAACCAGGTCTGGATGAGCAGGAGTCGCGCGAGTTGTCGGAACTGAGGCTGGCCCAACAAAGCAAAGAATCCGGGATCGAGTTCGATCTGCCGGGTCGAGCCGGGATCCTGCGACTCGCTTCCATCCTCGCGGAGCGCGCGCCAGAATTTCTGCGTCGAGAGATGATGAAACGGCAGCGTCAGGTCCGGCTTGGTGGTCCATCGGGTCACCACCAGCCGCCACAGGGAATTAAATCTCAGTCGGAGCCCGGCCGTGAGCGGCAAACGCGGCGCAGGGAGCTCATTCGCCTCGGCACATTCGACGAGCGCGAGCAGCAACAGCGGCTTGTGCGGCGCAAAACGTCCCGCTCCGCTCCCGCGCGCGAGACTCACATTGGGGCGGAGATCAGCGAGCCGCCTGAGCCATTGTTTCTGCAGGTCCTGCATGGCAGTCGATGCTGCGTGCGCTGCCAGACAGGGTCACGCGCGGAATCGGGGGGCGCGGGCGGCGATCGCCGGTGGTGGAGAATCGAAGGCGAAAGTTGAAAGGCGGCTGGCAGCGGGCTCGCGGTTTTCAATTTTGCAGCCGGCTGCAAAATTGGGTGAATCGGAATCCACTCGCTTACGCTCGTGGCGACAAAAAGCCAGCGAGCCGGCGGGCGGATTCGAGCACGAGCACGAGCACGAGCACGAGCAGGCGTTCGGCGGAGATCCCCTCGCTGGCGCTCGTGGTTACGGGATAATCCTGCTACTTCACGAGCTCAGGCGTGATGGGTCCGGCGCTGGCCAGCACCTTGACGCCGGCTCCGTAGAGGGTTTGCGCGGCGGCGGTCGTGATTCCGCCGGCGGCGGAAACGGGGTTCACGAGTACGATGCGACCCGGGCCCGCCGCGCCCGCCACGTCCGGCAAATCGAAATCCACCAGCACGCTGGGCACGATTATATCGACGAAGTTCTCGGGGCAACGCGGCGCGCGGACGACATCCATGTAGGAGACCAGCGTTTCGGAGGCGATCACCTTGCTGATCTTCGGCTCGAGCGCCGCGGCGTATTGCGCGATCGCGCCCATGTTGCCGCGACCCACGATCGTAATCTTGCCGGCGGCGATTTCCGGGCGGGTGGACGCATAGTCGAAAACCGCGAGAAGATCACGCGTGCGCATTCCGGCGAGCGTCTTGCCGAGCAGCACGGCGCGCATCGAAGTCCGATAATTCGTGGTGTAGTAGGCTTTTTTCTCCGGCGCGTTTTGCAGCCCGCGCAGTTGCGCGATGAGCACGACGTAACCCGCCTTCCGCCAGGCCGCGACTTCTGCGTCTGTCTCCGGGTCGATTGGCGAGGCGTCGTCCCGCGCGATGATCACCGCAGGCTTGGCGGGACCCGGGCGCGCAGTCGGCACGAACACTTCGGTCCTTACCTCCACGCCCGGTTCCGACGCGATCGCGAGCGTTTCGATGGAGTAGTCGGCTCCCAAGGTGCGCCAGAGGGAACGCGCCGAGGCGGGCGCCGCGGCTGGCACCGCAAGCCGGGCGGTGATGGTGGCCCGCGCTTTGCCGGCGTCGGTCACCCCGCTGAGCGTGCGCTTCGGGTAGAGCGCCTCCGCGACATCCTGGTTCAGCTTTTGCAACGTCTTCGGTTGCGGGAGCGACGTCAGCACGTGACCGGTCACCGTGGCGCGCAAGGTTTCGAGCTTTTCAGCCTCGATGGCCGGTTCCTTCACGGGTTCTTTGCGGCCGTAAAACCATTGATTGAACCAGGCGGTGGCGGCTTCGCGTCGCGGCTGGGACCAGCCGTGGCCGTCATCGTATTCGAAGTAGCCCGCCTGCGGCGCCGCGCCGAGCAGACCGAAGACGCGCTTTGCTTCGGCGTGCATGTCCCGGGCGCCCTGCACGGGAAACATGTCGCGCGTCGCGGTCAGCATGATGATCGGCTTGGGCGCGAAGGCGATGGCGAGGTCGGAGAAATCAAGCCCCGCCTTGATGAAGCCGGGCAAAACCTGCTCGGAGTCCTGGGGGCCGGCGGGACTCCACAGCGCCGGCCAGGACGTCCAGTAACAGGAGGGCGCGGCAGCGGCGAGGCGCGGCTCGACGACCGCGAGAAACGCCGATTGCGTGCCGCCGCCGGAGTTGCCGGAGGCGGCAATCCGCTTCGGATCCACCTCGGGCCGCGTGAGCAAATAGTCGAAGCCGCGGATGCCGTCCCAGAGGAAATAGCGGGTCGAAGTTTTGCCGGTCAGCAGGCATTGCAGCCCGGGGCTGATGTGGCTGCCGGAGGTGACGACGCCGGTCTTGGGATCAAGGAGTTCGAAACGTTCGCCCTGGGCCGGCGGATCGTAGGCGAGCACGACGTGGCCGTTTTGCGCCATGAGGATCCACGCCTTTTGGTAGGCATCGTTGGCTTTGCCCTCGACTGTGGCGTGTCCGGCGGCGCCGAGCACCGCGGGAAACGGGCCGGGGCCCGTGGTGGGGATGTAGAGATTCGCGGTCACGAAGCAGCCCGGGAGACTCTCGTAGATGATGTTTTCGACGCGGTAGCCCTTGCGCTCGAAGCGACCGGTGACGCGCGCGTTCAACGTACCACGCTGGTCCGGCAGGCCGCCGATGGCCTTCAGGAATTCGGCGCGGATATAACTGCCACGGGCCTGCGCCTCGGCGGGCGTCTTGATGGCCGCCATTTGGGTCGCGCGGGCGCTCCACTGCTGCTCCGCGAGGTTGGTTAAATAGTGATCGAGCGGAAAACGTTCGGGGGCCGGCGTTGCGGCGCCCAGTGGACCGGCGACGAGGAGCAGGGCGACGACGCGAGCGAAGGCAGAGCGGAGCAGGGTAGTCATGAGGCGGGCGGTTGAAGAAAACTAGCGCGGAAGAAAAAGCGCGGGTGACGGCCAAATTCGCGCGCAAGTCATCGCCAGGGCAAGAACGATTGCGGCGCCGCCGGTGGATTTCCGCGCGGCTCGCCGATGCTGCGCGCAAACTATTTTATCCCGGTGCACTTATCTCCGTTCTCCGGGAAAACTGCTCGCGCGCCCGGCACGGATCTCTCTCTGTTGCGGGTTATTATGCCCCGTTTACCCCGGCTTGGATTCGTCCTCAGCGTCGTCGTGTCCCTGCTGGCGGCTTCCGCCGCTGGCGCCGAGTTTCGCGCGGGCGCGGCCGTGATCGATGTGTCGCCCAACTGGACGCCGATCATCACGAACGGCGGCATGCTCTCGCGTTCGGTCAATGCCATCAAAACGCGGGTTCACGCGCGCGCCGTCGCCCTCGCCGATTCGAACGGGCAGGTGGTGATCGTGGTCGTCGACAGTTGCATGATGGACCGGAAGTTCCTCGACGAGGTGAAGGCGCTCGCGACACAGCGCACGGGAATCCCGGCTGACCGTATCCTAATCTCCGCGACGCATACCCACACCGCGCCCGCGTCAATGGGCGCCTTGGGTACCGACCCGGATCCGGCCTATCCGCCCTTCCTGCGGGAAAAGCTGCTGGCCGCGATCGCGGCGGCGCAGGCCAACCTCGAACCGGCGCAGATCGGTTTTGCGCGCGGCAACGCGGCGGAGTTCACCGGTCTTCGGCAGTGGATCCGCCGGCCCGACAAGCTCCAGGAAGACCCCTTCGGCAACAAGTCGATCCGCGCCAACATGCATGCCGGCAATGTGCTTGCGGATGTCACGGGCGAGGCGGGGCCGGAGGATCCCGACCTGTCCTTGATCTCGATTCAGGCGCGCGACGGCCGTCCGATCGCGGTTCTGGCGAATTATTCCATGCATTATTTCAGCGACGCCGAAATGAGCGCGGATTACTTCGGGGTTTTTGCCGAGGAATTGAAGAATCGCCTCGGTTCGAAGCCGGTCGCGGGCAAGCCCCCGTTTGTCGGCATCATGTCGCATGGTTGCAGCGGAGACATTCATCGCCGCGATTACCGCGTGCCCAGGAACGAGTGGCCGGAGCACACGATTGAACAGTACTCGGCGGCGCTGGTCGACATCGCGCTGAAGGCCCACGCAGGGATTCGGTACCGCGCCGATGCGGATGTCGCGATGGCGGAGCAGCGCCTGCCGATGAAGTATCGGGCGCCGGACCGCCAGCGGCTCGAGTGGGCGCAGCGGGTGGTCGCAGCGATGGGCGACCGCCGCCTCCCGAAGGACCGCACCGAAGTTTATGCGCGGGAACAGATCATTCTGCACGAGCGCCAGGAAACCGAGATCGTGGTGCAGGCGCTGCGGGTGGGCGACATCGGCATTGCCACGACTCCGACCGAGACGTACGCGATCACCGGCTTGAGAATCAAAGCGGCGAGTCCGCTGACGCAGACCATGGTGATTGAACTGGCGAATGGCGGGGACGGTTACGTGCCGCCGCCCGAAATGCATGCCTGGGGCGGATACAACACCTGG
Organism: Verrucomicrobiota bacterium; assembly: GCA_041192325.1. Lineage (GTDB taxonomy): Bacteria > Verrucomicrobiota > Verrucomicrobiia > Opitutales > Opitutaceae > ER46. The sequence goes on along the minus strand of JBEENF010000042.1, from coordinate 607 downwards.
GCTGCGCGCACCGCCGGGCTGCAGGTTGACGCCGAGCCGCGGATCGCCGAGTCCGCGATTACCTTGTTGGAAAAAGTTGCGGGCCAGCCGCGCCGGAATGCGGCGCGCAGCGTGGGGCCCGCCGCGGCGGCCTTGCTGGCGCTCAAACCGGCCGGCTGGTGGCGGCTCGACGAATTCACCGGGCCGCACGCGGTCGACGCCAGCGGCAACAACCGCGACGCGGTTTACGAACGGGATGTCGCTTACTATCTCGAAGGCGCGCGCTCCGACGCGTTTTGCCGCGAGGGCGAGACGAACCGTGCGGTTCACCTCGTGGGCGGCCGAATTCGCGCGCGCATGGCCGGGCTCGGCGACCGCTATTCCGTTTCGCTCTGGCTGTACAACGGGATGCCGAACGACGCGCGGGGCGTGAGCGGGTGGTTTTTCTCGCGGGATCGCGATCACGCGCTCGGCGCTTACGGTGACCATCTGGGCATCGGCGGCACGGCCGGGTCGACCGGTCGGCTCATTTTCCAGCACGGCAACCGTGAGCGGGTCGTGGCCGCGGGCAAAACGGAGGTGCCGCGCTGGCAGTGGCAGCACGTGGTTTTCGTGCGCGACGGACAAA
>JBEENF010000041.1:0-14657 GCA_041192325.1 Verrucomicrobiota bacterium | reverse complement strand
TGCGCCTTACTCCAGCCCGAGCACTTTGCGACCGGTCGGGGAAATCATCTGCGGCGTCCACTGGGGATCCCACACGATGATCACCTTGGCGGACTCGACGGTCGGCAAAGCCGCGATTTTCTGCCGCGCATCCTCGGCGATCACCGGTCCCATGCCGCACCCGGGCGCGGTCAGCGTCATCTTAACGTCGATGGCGTGCGCTCCGCTTGACGTATTTTCAATTACCAAGTCGTAGATCAGTCCGAGGTCCACGATGTTCACCGGAATCTCCGGATCGAAACAGGTCTTCAGCGCTTCCCAAACGGCTTGTTCGCTGAACTCACCCGCCATTGCCACCGCAGACTCGGTGGCCGGAGCGTACCCGCCGATTGCGTCCACATCTTCCCGCGCGATCCGGAGCAGACCTGCGTCGGTCCGCACGGTGACATTGCCGCCGAGCGTCTGGGTGATGTAAACGCTCGTACCCGCCGGAAGATCAACCACATCTCCCGCCGGAATGGCAGTGGCACGACAGGGACGGGTGAGGAGATGATTGGCCATTTGGTTTCGCCGATTTCGAACTTCGCTTTTTGACCTGTCGAAGGCGTCAGGGTAGCGCGCGGACGAAGAGGTCCTTGTAATAAGTGACGCTTTTCGGGTCATGCCCCTGCAGACAGAAGGTGCCTTCACCGATTTTGCGCTCATCCATGTTCTTCAGCGAAACCGTCGGATCCCAATCCGCCGGTTGCGTCCAGTCCACGGTGGTTTTGCCATTGATCTGGATGAGCACGCGCCGGCCTTGAACCTTGATGTAATAGTCGAACCACTCGTCGTCCTTGCTGGGCGCATTGTTCATGACGTCCTTCACCGCATAGAGGCCACCGGTCTTCTTTTGATCGGTGTGGGTCGTGTTCACCTGGCACTCAAACCCCTTCACCGGCCAGCCCTTCCCGACGTATTCGGTATGAAAATAGATGCCGGAGTTCGAGCCGCGCGTCGTCATGACCTTCGCCTTAAACTCAAAATTCTTGAACTTGGCGTTGCCATCGGCGCCGTAGAAAAGATGGGTGCGACCGCCGCCAACCTTCAGCACGCCCTTCGCCACGGTGAACACCCCGGGAACCTCCTCGTTTGATTTCCATCCGGTGAGGTCCTTGCCATTAAACATCGAAGTCCATTCGCGCTCGCTGGCGGCGTTCGCCGTCACGAGGTTGAGAGCCATAGTCACCACTGCTGCCAGAAGAGCCAAACGTGTTTTCATCGTCCGAAGCATGTAGCGCGCTAAATTTCGCGTGTCGAGGGTCCTCCGTTCCGTGTCGTGCAAACCCTCAAGGCGCGACAAAGGAGACATCGTCGGAAACGAGCTTGAGCGCCTCCGGTAGTCGGGAGGGATCAAATTCAACCACCAAGGTGTTCAGGCCGGCCTGGGCGTTGACCGTAAACTGCGCGCCGACCCGCACGGGCGCGCCGTTCAACCACGCGCCGCGGGGCGTTCCTTCCAATCCAAGCCGGGCCGGACCGCTGCGTGTCGCGTCGAATCGGGCAGCGGCAAAATAGGAGCGGGCATTCACCAACGCGGGGAAAGCCGTCTGCAGGGTTTCCCTGGGCAGCGATCCATTTACGAGGGTGAACGCGGATTCCCAGCCGTTAAGGGTAAAGTCCCCTTTCACCACCGGCTCCATGCCGATGGGCTGGTTGGCGCTGACCAGCAGGTAAAGTTTCCAGCTTCGCGCCACCCCGCTTTTCGAAGCATCGAATTCGCCCGGCTTGCCCAACATCGAAAGGAACTTGAAAAGGTCGAGCCGCTCCTCGGGCAGCAGGGAGTCGACCAGTCCGGCCGGCATGAGCGAGCCGGCGTCCACGCGCCGGGCGATGTCTTTCGCCGGCACCGATACCTCCCGTTGATCCGGCGTTCGCAAGACGATTTCCGCGGCGTTCTCCCGGACAATCATGCCACTGAACTCACGTCCGTCTCGGGTGGAGATCGCAACCGAATGGTAGCCTTCCTTGATTTTGGCGTTGGGATAAAGAACGGCCTCGACCAAATAATCCGCGGGAGAACTCGCGCCAATGCTCGTCATATCGGGTCCGACTTTTCCTCCGGCGCCGCCAATCGCATGGCAAGAAACGCAGGCCAGGTCCGCACGACGATACAGTCGCTCGCCGCGCACGGCATCGCCCTTGGCGGCGGCGTCGCGCGCGAATGTCTGCAGCGCTGCGGCATCGAGCCGTTGGCCGCCCGACTTGAGCCCCGCCTGCATGACCAAGGTCTGCACCAAGGGTTGGTTTTGGTTGCCCTCCCGCGCCGGCCGCAATCCCGCGGCCGCTATTTCCGGACGCAACGCCGCCCCGCTGAGCGCCACCGCCAGTTTCGCCCCCGCGCCCCGAATCCTCAGCAGACTGCGCCAGAACGCCTCCGCTTCACGCAGATCGCTGACCGCCTGGAGCAGGCTCACCACGGATGGCGCCGCCGAATCGAGGTCCAGCCCGGCCAGCGCCACCACCGCCTGCCGGCGCACATCCTCGGACGGGCCCGGGCCGGACAAGGCTTTCAACCCGGCGATAACCTGGGGTCCTCCCATCTCGCGCAGGGCGGTAAACGCGGCGGCGCGTTCGCCGGGCGATGAGCCTGGATTAGCCGCCAGTTCAATCAGCCGTGGATGCATGGCCGCGACCTGCCATGCGCCCGCGAGTCGGATCGCCGCGACGCGGAGCGACTCGCTCGTGGCCGCGAGCAGACGTTCGCACGGCTCGAGGCCTCCATCCGGTTTCAAATTCCGCAGCCGCGCTGCTTCTTCCAGCGCCGCGCACGCCCGGGGAGCGGCCTCCCCGTCAAAACCGTCCGCGACGAGTTGCGCGAAGAGCCGTCGAAGGTCGCCCACGTTTCCCGCCGCACCGATCAGGCTGATCCAGGGGCCGGTCCCGTCGCGCGGAATCGCGCGCCCGGCGAGCAACTGGCCCAACACTTCGCGGGCGTAAGCCGGTTCGATTGCTTGCAGCGCAAAAGCCAGTTCGCTCTCCCGTCCTTCGATTTTCCAAGCGCCCGCCTTCACCGCTGCCAGCCAGGGCTCCACGAGTTCATTCATCGTCAGCCACAGTGCGTATTCAAGATACGGATCCATCGGCCGGCTTAGGACCGTGAGCGCGGCCGACGCCGCCTCGACGCTGGAAATCTTACCCAGCGCGCGGACCGCCTCCAAACGCACGCGCGGATGTTCGTCGGCCGTCAGTCGCGTCAACTCGGCGAGCGCGCCCGGAGCCTCGACGGGAAATGCGCGAATCGCCGCCGCCCGAATCCGGCCATCGCCGGCCGTCAGCACTCGTCGCAGCAGGGTCGGCTGCGGCCGATTGAATCCCTGATACAGCCAAACCGCCTCCAGCAACGCCGCTTCCTCATTCTGCCGGGCCGTCCACCGCTCCAGATCCGCCGTCACCTGATTCGCGCCGCGCTCCAGCAACACCCGCCGCGCCCGTTCCTGTTCGTAGGCATTCGGCGACACCAGGCGGTCGAGTAATTCGGCGTTGGAACGTCGGGTAAAATCCACCTTCGCCAGCGGCGCCCGTCCTTTGGCCGAGATTCGCCAGATGCGGCCGTGCTCCTTGTCGCGTCGCGGATCGCGAAAATCGACTTCGCCGTGCTGGATGATGGGATTGCTCCAGTCCGCCAGGTAGAGGGCGCCATCGGGCCCGAGCTTCGCATCCAATGGACGAAAACTTGACGCCGTGGTGCGCAGCACATCGGGCATCTCTTTTGTGACATACCCGGAGTTCTGCTCGGTCAGCTTGAAGCGCACGACCCGATGCGCCCGAAAATCGCAAGTGATCACATCGCCCTGCCAGTCCGCGGGAAAATGCTCGCTGCGAATGATTTCGATCCCGCAGAACTTTGGGTAGCTCCCAGGGCTGACGCTCGGCAAAATTCGACGCGCCGGAGCCAGCGTGAAGTAGGTCGCACCCGGCACGCCCCAGTTGATCCCCTGCCCCCCGGCTCCGTCCGTGAGAAAGGATTGTCCAAAGGCGTCGAATTGGTGACCCCACGTGTTCACCCAGCCGCGGTACAGAATCTCCAGCCGGTGATCCCGCGGATCAAAGCGATAGACCCCTCCGGCTTTCAACCGCACGACGCCATGGGGCGTCTCCGTGTTCGTGCGCGTGTACACCGATTGCGCCATGTAGAGGCGGCCATCCGGACCCCAGTGCAGCGTGTGAAGATTGTGATGGGTGTCCTCCGTGCCGAATCCACTCAACACGGTCTGGCGGACGTCCGCTTTACCGTCGCCGTCCAGATCCTTGAAGAACAGCAACTCCGTGCTCTGCGCCACGTAGACTCCACCGTCGCCCGGCACGATGCCCGTGGGGATTAACAATCCCTCGGCAAACACGGTCGCCTTGTCGGCGCGGCCGGAATGCTGCGTATCTTCCAAGACCACGATCCGATCGCTGGCTTCCTGCCCAGGCTCGATTTGTGGATACACCGCGGAACTCGCCACCCACAGGCGGCCTTGTGGATCGAAGTTCATTTGAATCGGCTTGTTCAACAGCGGATTCTCGGCCCAGAGACTGACCTCGAAACCTTCGGCGACTTCAAATTCCGGGCGGGGCTGCTCCGTCCGACGCGCGGTCAGATTTCCCGCGCGCAACGGAATCTCCGGCGCATCCACCGGCTGCAGGCGGCGCAACTGCGCAATGCGTTTCTCCTCCGCCGCGATCAGTTCATCGAAGCGCGTGACCTCCACCGCGTTCTGACCCTGCTCCCGTTTTCGGAAGCCAAAAATGTAGGCCATGTTCGCCGGTCGCGACCGGTGAAAAAACCATTCGTTCTTCCGGATGATTGCGCGACGCAGTTTCTCGGTGGAGAATTCAGCAGCCGCTTCCTGCCACCGACCGCGTTCTTGAAAAAGGCTTTGCTCGATCGTTTCCGCCACCACGCGGTAGCCGTGCGCTGTCAGGTGAATGCCGTTGTGCGTAAGGCGATTTGCGGCGGACGAGCCCAGCTCGGACCGCAAGGGCTCGAACAAGGAAATGAAGCTCGCGCCTTGCCCCTGCGCCAGTTCGCGAAGAACGGATTGGATGGCCACGAGTTGTTCGTTGTGGGCCGCTCCATTGGGCCAGGGCGCCCCGAGCGCCTCATGCGGAATCGGGCCGAGCAGCACCTGCCGCGCGTCGGGCACGGTGGCGGCGATCATCTGCAGCAGGCGCGTCATTTCCGCCCGGAAGCGGACGCGGCCGGCCGCGCCGTCAAAAGAGCTGGCCATCCCGTAGCCGATGAAAATCACCGTCGGACGCGCCTCCTCGAGCTGCCGCACGAGCTGCGTCCAACCTTCCTCCCCCGGCTCCTTGCCCGCTTGCAACAAACTCAGGCTCGCGCGGGACTCCCCGGCAGGCGTGTCACCGTTCCAGCCCAGGTTGCGAAAGGTGACATTCCGATCGGGGAAACGCGACGTAAGCATCGCCTCAATCCACCCTTCAAACTGCTCTCCTTCGATCAACCGGTCGCCAAGGAAAACCACCCGGTCCCCCTCCTTCAGTTCGAAACGGGCCAGCTGCTCCGCGCCTGAAAGCGCAGTGACGAGGCCAAGGCAGACGAAGAGGAGAAGGTAACGTAGGGTCATGGTGAAACAATCGTGGAGCTTGCCCTTGAAGTTCCACCGGATCCGGCCGAGGGGCAAGGCGTACGCGCGCGGCCCCATTTTCACGCTGAAGGGCTCGATCGATGGAAACGCCCCGTCCCCGTGCGAAGTGCCGGGCCAATTCGCCCCGGAATTCGCCTTCTGACTTGCGACCAGCATTCCCGCGTCTTCAACGTCACGGCCATGCGAACACCGGGCGAGGAAGCAAACACCGCAGCATGAGCGTCACGCGCACGGTGTTGGGGTTTCTGGCCGCCGCGTCACTGACAGCGTCCGCATTCGGGACATTCGCCACGGCAAGCCTGAACGCGCTGGATGGCGCCATCACGGAAGCCATCGCCGCGAACAAAGCACCCGGCGGCATCCTGTGGATGGAACATCAAGGGGAAACTTACCGCCGCGCCTACGGGCTGCGCGCGAATTCGCCCCGCCCTGAAGCCGCGACCGAAGACACGCTTTACGACGCCGCATCACTGACCAAAGTTCTCGCGACCACTCCGGCCATTCTCCAACTCGTGGAAGGCGGAAAGCTTCGTCTGGATGATCCCGTCGCCCATACGCTGGCCGCGTTCGGCCAAAGCGGAAAAGAGTCGGTCACCGTGCGCCATTTGCTCACCCACACCTCGGGCCTGCGTCCGGGCCTGCCCGCGGATCCCACGTGGTCAGGACGCGAGGCGGCGATCGAGCGGGCGTGCACGGAATCGCTGCGGAGCGTTCCGGGTAGCGCGTTTGTTTACAGTGACATCAACTTTATCGTGCTCGGCGAACTCGTGCGGCTCGTAACCGGCCGCACCCTTGAGGAGTACGCTGCGTCAGAGATTTTCTCCCCTTTAAAGATGACCGACACCGGTTTTCTGCCGGCGGCCGCGAAGCGGCAAAGAATCGCTCCAACAGAACTCGTGGAAGGAACCCTGTTGCGCGGCGTCGTCCACGACCCCACCGCCCGACGCATGGGCGGAGTCGCCGGTCACGCGGGGGTGTTTACCACGGCCGCCGATCTGGCGCGCTTTTGCCGGATGCTGCTCGGCGGCGGACAGCTGGATGGCGCGCGGGTGCTGAGTCCCGCCAGCGTTGCGGAAATGACGCGAATTCAAATTGATGGTTCCGATCGGCGCGGACTCGGCTGGGATATTGATTCGCGCTTCTCATCACCTCGCGGGCGATGGTTTCCCGCGGGAGCAAGTTACGGCCACACCGGCTTCACCGGCACCAGTCTCTGGCTGGATCCTGGCGCTGGTGCCTTCGTGATTTTCCTTTCCAATCGGGTACACCCGGATGGCAAGGGAGATGTCACCGCGCTCCGGGGGACGATCGGCACGCTGGGCGCCGAGGCAATGGACCGGCACGTCGGGGCGGTAATCAACGGCATCGACGTTTTGGTGCGCGAGGGGTTTGCGCCGTTGCGCGGTCTCAAACTCGGGTTGATCACGAACCAAAGCGGCCGCGACCGGCAGGGGCGGTCGACAATCGACCTGCTGCATCAGGCGCCCGGACTACAACTCATCGCGCTCTTCAGCCCGGAGCACGGGATCCGCGGCATGGCCGACGCGCATGTGGGCGACAGCGTGGACGAGAAAACGGGTCTGCCGATTCACAGCCTGTACGGCCCCACGCCCCGGCGCGGCCCGGACATTTCAGCCGCCGATTACGATCAAAGCGTCCTGCAGGCCTGGGCTCCGAGAGCCGAACACCTCGCGGGCATCGACGCGCTCGTGTTCGATATCCAGGATGTGGGGGCGCGATTCTACACCTACGCATCCACCTTGGGAGTGGCGCTCGAAGTGGCCGCGCGGGAGAAAAAGAAATTCTTTGTGTTGGACCGGGTTAATCCCATCGGCGGCCACGCCGTCGAAGGCCCGGTGCAAACCCGCCACCCGAGTTTCATCGGATTCCACCCTCTCCCCGTGCGCCACGGCCTCACGTTGGGCGAGCTCGCGCGCCTCCTCAACGCGGAGCGGAGATGGATGGCGGATCTGACCGTGATTCCGTGCGAGAACTGGACACGGGAAACCTGGCTCGACGCAACCGGCCTGCCGTGGATGAATCCCTCGCCCTCGATGCGCAGCCTCGCGGCGGCGACGCTGTATCCCGGCCTTTGCCTGCTCGAAGGCACTTCGATTTCGATGGCGCGAGGAACATCGCGCCCCTTCGAACAAGTTGGCGCTCCCTACATCGATGGCGCAAAACTCGCCGTGGAAATGAATGCCGCCCAGCTACCCGGCGTGAGATTCCAACCGGTTCACTTTGTGCCTCAAACCGCGTTTTACCCCGGTCCGCCTGCCGCCCTGAAATATCGCGATCAGGATTGTGGCGGCGTGCGCGTCATTGTCACCGACCGCGAGCGCTGTGCGGTGGTGGACGTCGGCATCGCGCTGGCGCTCGCTCTGCAACGGCTTTACCCGGCAGACTTCAAGGTGGACGACATGGCCCGTCTACTGGGCGATGAGGAGACGATCGCGGCGCTACGCGCCGGCGAACCCCTGGAGAAAATCAAAGCACGTTGGACGAAAAGTCTCGCCGGCTTCCGCGAACGCCGCCGGCCATTCTTGTTGTACGGCAGCAAGCCGGCGCCAGCGGCAGTTGCGCCATAAGCGCGCTCGCGGGGACTGCAGCGCAGCGCGATTTCGGTTCGCGAGGCTCAGGCGTCTTCCTAAAATCGACTCTCCAATCAGGCGCCCCTGGATTTGAGCGGCCCTGCTGCTTTTGCCGGCCGCGACGATCGTCAGCGCGTCCCCCGGCTCCAGTGGGAAAATTCAGCATCAATCCCTGGCCGAGCTTGTTGGCCGCCGTGGGCGGGTCGGCGTTTCACGAAGCCGGCCAGTGCTGACCCAGCTTGGCCCGGACGAAACGCACGCTTTCGGCCAGCTGTTCCATGCCATCCACGCCATCTTCGATGCTCACCCACCCGCCGAATCCCACGCCGCGCAGCGTGCTGAAGATCGCGTCGTAATCATTGAGCCCGCGACCGATCGTGCCGTGGCGCAGCCGCTTCGCGTAGCCCTCGGCGCCCGTTTCGTCGCGGCGCAGATCCTCCAGCGTGCCCTCGGCCAGATAGCGGTCGCTCGCGTGCATGGTAACGACCCGTTCTTTCACCCGACGCAGTAACTCGAGCGGATCATCGCCGGCGAGAAATGCGTTGCTGGGATCATAGTTCACCCCGAAGTGCGGATCCTGGATTCGCCCCACCAGCTCGCAGAACACATCCATCTTCTGCGCAAACTCGGGATAGTTCCAGAAGTCGTCCTTGTAGTGATTTTCGATGATCAACGTCACCCCGCAGGCCCGCGCCTCTGGCAAACACGCTTCGATGCTTTCCACGACGAGTGAGAGCCCCTGTTCGCGCGTGAGTTCAGGTCGCCGCTGACCGGAGAGCACGCGGCAATATTTCCCGCCGAGCGTCGCCGCCATGCGAATCCAGGTCTTCTCCTTCTCAATTTCTTGCCGCCGAAACTCGGCGTCCGGGTGCGAAAAGTCTGGCGAGCAGCACAGCATCGGAATCACCAGGCCACGGCTCTCCACTTCGCGCCGCGCGGCCGTCCAGCGCGCGGAATCGGCCAGCTCGATGAAGCCGCTGTAATATTCGAGTCCATCCACGCCCAACGGCGCGGCGAGGTCCACCCACTCGCGCAAGGTCATCGTGCCGTCGCGACACAGCGCGCGCATAAAGGCTTTGGGAAATACGGCGAGACGCGGTGTCATGACGGGTGGGTGAGCTCCGAAGGTGAATTCTGCTCCTCAAGTCTTCACGGGGTTGCGGCCGTAAATCGAAAACTGGTCGAGTTCCAGGACGGCGCCATTGATGGGCCGAGACTCATCGCCCAACCAGTACACGGCGGCGGCCGCAATTTCCTCCGGCTGAATAAGCCGGCCGGACGGCGCAAAGATTGCGGACACCCGCTCCGGCCAATCGGCGGGCTGACCGTCCGCCACCTGCATCGCGTATTCCCGCTCTGTCAGCACCCAGCCCACGTTGAAATGGTTCACCCGCACCCCGTCCGTGGCATGAGCGTTGGCGAGATTCCGTGAAAGCGTCTGCAAAGCCCCTTTCGAAATACTGTATTCCAGCAGAGTCGCTTCCCCGCTCAGCGCGTTGACCGACCCGATGTTCAAGACGCAACCTCGCTGCTGCTTGAGCTGGGCGAACGCCGCCTGAATCAGGAGCAGCGGAGCCCGCACGTTGATCGCCATCATGCGGTCGAATGAGCCCGTATCCATCGTCGCCAGCGTATTGCGAGCCACGAGCGCGGCGTTGTTGACCACCGCGTCGACGCGGCCAAACGCCTGCACCGCCGCCGCCACGATGCGCGGCGCGCAGGCGGGGTCGATCAGGTCATCCAGGTGAAGCGCCGCCGCGTCTCCCAGTTTAGCCACGACTTCCTTCCCCGCGACACCATCAATGCCGTGCACGAGCACCCGGGCGCCTTCATTGACCGCGCGTTCGGCAATGGCCCGCCCAATGCCGCTGGTGGCGCCCGTAATGATAATGACTTTATCGCGTAGTCTCATGCCGGTGGAACGACTCACTCCGGGCGCAACACCGCTTTGACGATCTCGCCACGATGCATTTTTTCGAAGGCTTCGTGCCAGTCGGCCAGCGCCCAAACTCCGCCCAGGATCGGACGCACATCGAGTCGCCGGGAAGCGAGCAATGCGAGGACGCGCTCCCACACCGGCCAGTTGTGACTGAAGCTGCCTTGCAGCGTGATATTTTTCTGCACCAGCGGATCCAGCGAGAAGCCCAGGGGCTGCGGGCCCCAGCCGACTTTGCTGATCCAACCGGCCGGTCGCGTGAGTTCCATCGCCGTCTTCAACGCGGCCGACGCGCCGGCGGCATCAATCACGCCATCGGCGCCGAGGCCGTCGCGCGCGCGGGCCCACGCCGTGGCATCGCCGATGATGACGTCACAACCGTAGACTTTCGCGACCTCCAGACGCGCGCGGTCCCGCTCCAATCCCACCAGAGCCACGTCGGCCCCGGCCAGTCGCGCCATCGCCGCGCAGAGAATTCCAATGGGACCCGGCCCCAACACCACCACGCGGTCACCCGGACGAACGCGGGCGTTGTTGACGACGGCATTAAAGGCGACGCAGCACGGCTCGGTCAGCGCAGCGAGTTCCATGTCCAACCCGTCCGGCACGCGGTGCAGGCAGCGCGCCGGCACGCGCACGAAACGGGTCATCGCGCCGTCCACGCCGTAGCCAAAACCCCGGCGCGTCGGATCGAGATTGTACAGCCCTTCACGCGTCAGCGGCGAATTCGCGTCGATCACCGCCGCGGTTTCGCTCACCACCCGATCGCCTTCGCTCCAGCCCTTGACGGCGGCGCCCAAGGCCGCAATGCGGCCCCCAAACTCGTGTCCGAGCACCACGGGATAATTGACGGTCCAGCTATGGCTCGCGGTCCATTGGTGCAGATCGCTGCCGCAAACTCCGACCGCCTCCACCGCGAGGAGCACGTCTTCCGGTCCCGGTTCGGGCCGTTTGAACTCGCGCAGTTCCACGCTGTGAGGCGCAGAGGAAAAGTTAACGACTGCCGCGCTTTTCATCGGGCCACCGCCTTTCCGACCGGCACATCGCCAAAGCCATGCACCCGCTCGCAAATGATCCGCAGGGTGCCCTCCAGGTTTCCGTCCGCCGTCTTGAACGAATCCGCATCCACGGCCAGCGGCGCGCCGATCACCACCAACGGGGCGCCAAACGAGGGCGTGCGGACCGCCTGCTCCAGCGTCAACCCGCCCACCGCCTGCACGGGCACCTTCACCGCCGCAACCACTGCGCGCAACTGATCAAGCGGACTGGGCATGGGCCGGCCCGCCGCCGCGATGCCGCGGCGTTCGTCGTAACCAATGTGGTGAATCACAAAATCGCAGCCGAGGTCCTCGAGTTGTCGCGCGCCCTCCACCATGTCCGGACAGCCGAGATTGTCGCCCATCACCTTGATGCCGCAGTCGCGGCCGGCCTTTACCACACACTTGACCGTTTCCTCGTGCGCGCGGGCCATGACCACGACATGGGTGGCGCCCGCCTTGGCCATCATCTCGGCCTCGAGATAACCGCCGTCCATGGTCTTCAAATCGGCCACAATCGGCACACCGGGGAACCGTTCCCGCAGGGCGCGAACGCCATGCAGACCCTCGGCGAGGATCAGCGGCGTGCCGGCTTCGAGCCAGTCCACTCCCGCCCGCCGCGCCAGCGTTGCGGTGGCCAGCGCTTCATTGAGGTCAGTGAGGTCGAGCGAGATTTGAACGATGGGTTTCATGGGTTTGCTCCCGGGCGAGAGTGGGCGCCCGCAGATCGCGTCGTCAACGCCGGACGAGCCCAAGCGTCGATCACGAAAGAAGGCTTGAACGACCGGTCGCTTAGCGATTGCCGAATTTCACCGCCGCTTTTTGGCTGACGCATCCCCATGCACCTGACGCATCTCACCTGCACGCTCTGCGGCAAAATCCACGATTCCACCGTCGCGCAAAACGTTTCATCGTGCTGCAGCAAACCCTTGTTTGCCGAGTATGACCTCGTCGCAGCGGCCCGCACGCTGACCCGGGAGTCGCTGCGTTCGCGCATGAAGTCGCTTTGGCGCTATCGCGAGGTGCTCCCGGTCAAAGCAACGAAGGATCTCGTAACCCTGGGCGAAGGCTGGACGCCGTTGCTGCCGGCGCCGCGGCTCGGAGCGAAGCACGGTCTCACGAAACTGTTCATCAAGGACGAGGCGCAAAATCCCACGGGTAGTTTCAAAGCGCGCGGCATGACGACCGCGGTCTCCATGGCGAAGCAGTTTGGCTTGAAGAAACTCGCCGTGCCCTCCGCGGGCAACGCCGCCGGCGCGCTGGCGGCGTATGCCGCGCGCGGCGGAATGGAAGCGTACATCTTCATGCCTCGCGACACGCCGCGGGCCAATGTGATCGAGTGCGAGCAGATGGGGGCACACGTGACGCTCATGGACGGGCTGATCACCGATTGCGGCGCGGAAGTCGGCCGGCGCAAGGCGGCGGAAGGTTGGTTCGACGTTTCCACGTTAAAGGAGCCGTACCGCGCCGAGGGGAAGAAAACGCTTGGCTACGAAATTGCCGAGCAACTGGACTGGAAATTACCTGATGCCATTCTCTACCCCACGGGCGGCGGCACTGGCCTGATCGGGATGTGGAAAGCCTTCGATGAAATGCAGCAACTCGGCTGGATCGGCGCCGAGCGGCCGCGCATGTACTCCGTGCAAGCGACCGGATGCCAGCCCATCGTCCGCGCTTTCACGGCGGGGGAAAAATTCGCCGCCGAACACGTCGGCGCGCAGACCAGGGCATCCGGGCTGCGGGTGCCGAAAGCGATTGGTGATTTTCTGATGCTCGAGGCGCTGCGGAAGTCGGGGGGAGGAGCCATCGCGATCAGCGACGACGAGATGATAAACTGCACCCGCGAAATTGGCGCCGCCGAAGGGGTGTTTCCCGCGCCGGAAGGCGCCGCGTGCTACGCCGCGTTGAAGCATCTACTCGCCGATGGAAAAATTTCGGCCGACGAAACGGTGGTGCTCTTCAACACCAGCACCGGCCTTAAATATTTGGAGTGTTACGGCGGGTAATGCGATCACGGCTCCAGCAAGGGCGCGGGACGAAGCGGCTCAACGCACCTGCAGCGTGTCGCCCTCGAAGGTGAGTCCCAGCGCCGGAACGACCACCGCTTTGCGCGAACCTTCTTTTTTCACGCGGCCGGCGAGCCACGCGTCATAACCGGTCGCCCGCGCGATCGCGAGGGCAGCCTCGACTTGCGGGGGCGAAACATAGGCGGCGAAGCCCACGCCCTGATTAAAGGTCGCGTACATTTCGCGACGCTCGATCGGTCCGGCTTTTTCCAGAAATTGAAACAAGGGCGGCGCGGGCCGCGGATCCGTGATCTCGTAGATGAAAGGTTCTTCGAGGCGCATCAGCTTTCGCCAGCCGTGGCCTGTCACGTGCGAAACGTAATTGAGCTTTAGCCCCTTTCGCTGGCATTCGCGCACAAACGCGACGTAGATCACCGATGGAGCCAGCAGCGCGTCACCAAACGTGCGTAAATCCCCAAAGCCAATCGGCGTCTGATAACCCGCCGGCAGCTGCGTCGCGACGCGCCGGCACAACGAAAGCCCGTTGGTCTGCACGCCCGACGAGGCAAAAAAGATGATGGCATCGCCGTCCCGCACATCGCCGACAATGCGCAGGTGCTTCGGCGAGATCTTTCCGATCGCCGACCCGGCGAGCACGATCGCCTCGGGCTCCACGACGCCGCCCAGCGTGGGCGTTTCGCCCCCACCCCACACGGCCCCGGCCGTCCGGCAGCCCTCCGCAAACCCATCCACCAGCGCCTGCGCGCGCGCGGCATCGCCGAACCAGCCCGAGTCGCCCACCGCCGCGTGCATCGCCACCGAGATGGGCAACGCGCCGCAGGTAATCAGGTCGTTGACGATCGTCGCGACGGTATCGATCGCGATCTCGCGATAATAACACCGGCCGGTGGCAGCATACACCGCGTCCGCCACGAGATTCTTCGTGCCGAGTCCCTCCTCCACATGGGCCAGGAAATGATCCGACGCCTCAATCAGGTACGCGCTTTCCCCACGCGTTGTCGCCGGCTCCGCGTACCCATGATCTTTCAAGGCCAGTGCCGTTGGCTGCGCCGCCCGTTGGCATGCGCGCTTGAACGCGTCGAGCTGATCGTAGCGAACGCCGGAGGATTCGTAGGAAAGGGACATGCCTGGGACGGATAAAGGTGAACTCAACGGACTGGAACGGATCGCCGGCGCTCGCCCGCCGGGTCAAGCTTTGCTCGAGCCGGCATTGGGCTCAATAGGCCCGGCCATTCTGGTTTTCGTGGTACTTCACGAACGCTTGATTCACCACGCGATAGCCGCCGGGCGTGGGATACTTGCCGGTGAAATACCAGTCTCCGGTATGGTGGGGAACCGCGATGTGAAGATTCTCGATCGTCTGGAATATGATCTCGAACTCGCCCTTCCATTCAAGCTGCCGTGGGCGGACCAACTCCACGATCTTCTTCGATATCTCTTCCGGAGAAAACGGC
>JBEENF010000040.1:0-14750 GCA_041192325.1 Verrucomicrobiota bacterium | reverse complement strand
AGGATGCCCAGCAGCACGAACGTCAGCAGCTGTTCCTGATTGCCGAGACGCCACCACTGCCGAAAGCGCCGTAGGTTCTCCTCGTCCTGCGGGAAAAAGTGTCCGAGCGCCGGGGCGGCGACTTCTTCACCCGTGATCGGCGAAACCAGTTTGGGAATGTAGACTCCCATGCCCCAGTTTTTGTCCCGGACCCAATTCGCCACCGTGAGATTACCCAGGCCGCCGGAGCCGGCGTAAACCAGCGCGCTGAAGAACACGGCCGGCGCGATGACCTGCGGGAGGGCGCCAAAGCTTACCATGCCCTTCGCCGCCTCGGTCCAGGCGGCCACATCGGTGATGGCCACGGTGGCCAGGACGAGAAAGACGACCATGCCCGCCACGACGGCGGTCTGGAATTTTTCCAGCATCTGGTAGACGACCGGGGAGACACTGAAAGCCACGCCGGCGAGCAACAGGCCCGCGACGCAGATGATCACCGCGTTGCCGCCGAGGCCGAAGGTGAGGGTCGTGGCGGCGCTGACCGCAATGCCGGGAAAAATGAAACCGAGCATCGGCAACGTCGCAAAGAGCAACCCCCACGGCCGCCACAAACGCGCAAACCCCGTGATGGCCGTCTCCCCGGTAGCCAGGGTGTAGCGCTGCACCTCGGTGTTCAGGAAAAACTGCAGCAGGATTCCGATGAGCGCAGCCCACAACAATCCCAAGCCTTCGCGCGTCGCAAGATAGGGCCAGAAGATGAATTCGCCCGAGCCGATGGCGCCGGCAATCAGGATCACGCCGGGGCCGATCACCTGCCGAAATCGCGGTGGCTCCGGCATCGGCCGGTACGTGACCGCGGGCAGATGCCGGCTGGAAATTTCGGCCGCGAATACCTCCTTCGTGGCGGAAGACGAAGGAAAGGGGCGTGGACTCGGATCCGAGGGAGGAGTCTGCGGGGGAGGTGCCAAGGAAGCCGTGTCTTCGCAATCGCAGGCGCGCCGAACATCCGGCGTCCCCCGTCGCTCAACGGCGACGGTTCACCCACACCGCGTTAACCCTGTCAAGCGCCGCCCCACACCCGCCGCGCCGTGAAGCGCCCGGGCTCACGCTGTCCCCGCCCTGCCGGGGTTAGCTCCGGCGGGAAGCGGGACGGCCGCGCGCGGCGGTCTTGGCCCGGCCAGCGCGAGGACTGCGTTTGGCGCCCTGGCCGCGTTTCGCGGCGGCTCCAACGCTGCGCGCGCTTTTGCCGCGGCCGCCGCGGGCGCCCTTTTCAACCCGACTCGCTGCGGGACTCATTGCTTTGCGCTGGCTCGAAGCACGACCGCGATTGGAAACCCGGGAACGGGCGGAGGAGGGAGTAGCCATAGTACGGGTACAGTCCGCATTCCATGGGGTGAGTTCCCCGCCACGCGGGCGCGGCTGCGCCCCGCTTGCTTTTGTAATTGACCTTTAGATACAGCCGCGCGCGCATCCTTTCCCGCCAAAAACATCCGTTAAGCGGATTGCCGGCCGTTTTTGCGCGCGAAGCGGGACGGGAATCTGCGACGATCCCTTTTGCCCCGATCCAACTTAACGCGCCTGCGCTTCAAAATGATCGATCACCTGATTGCGCAGATTGATCGCGTCAAACGTGGCTTTTCCTCCGTTCAGCTTCACGAGGTAAAAATGATTGATCGGCATGCTCTTCTCCAGAAACCAACGTTCATCCTTGGCGACGCCAACAATGAACGTGCCCCAGGCGCCATCGCCGAGATAGGTCACGCCCGCGGGGTCCCTCTTCCCGTCTTTGATCGGATAGGTGCGTTTGAAGTTGTGATCGTGATTCTCGAACACCACCGGCAGCCGGTGCTTCTCGAACACCGGCGCCCAGTGCTCGCGGACGGCCTTGCCCGGCGGATCGGTGAGCGGGCGAAAGGTGGGAAACCCGGGAACATGATACGAGGGAAAGATGAAGGGGACGCGCGCGCGTTTGGTCAGCGCCTGATCCAGCCACGCCGCCTGGACTCCGCCAATGGGATTGGCGTGGCCGCTGTCGAGCATGAGCACCGTGAGGTAATTGCCGAAATCGAGCACGTTGTAGCCGGGCTGACCGGGCATCGCGAAGAAGCTGAAGAAATACGGCGCCACTTGCCGGCGCAACGCATCGTCGGCGCGATCGTAGGGTTTTTTCGCGGCGCGCGCCACGGCCTCGACGTAGCCGCCCTGCACCTCGTGGTTGCCCGTGGTCACCAGGACGGGAATCAGCCGGCGATTCGCCGCGTAGAGCGACTTCTTGATTGAGTCGAAAAATTCGTACCACCGGCCGAGCCGGGCCTGGGCGCCGTCGCAATAGGCCAGGTCCCCGCCCCAGAGTACAAAGTCGGGATCGTAGGAGGCCGCGATGCGATTCATCGTTTCCGTCCACGTCCCGGACCCGACGTCCCCACCCGCCGCGATGCGGACTTCGCGGGTCAACGCCTGGGGCATCGTGCGAAAGCGATAAACGGTTCCTTCGGCATCGAAGCGAATTTCGTAGGTCGTATCGGGCGCCAGCCCGGTCAGCTCGACGCGATGAATGGTGCGCGCCGAGGCGGGAAAGGAGTGGCTGTAGCCATCGCGATGCAGCCCGGTTTCCCGATCCTCCTTGAAAGGAAACGGTAAATTCTGGCCGCGGCTGTTTTTCCATGCGGTCGTGCCGAGCGCGCGATATTCCAAAAAGGGATCCCGCACCCGCGCATGCACCGGCACGATCGACGGCAGTTTGTGCCCGGGCGAGAGGGTCTCCACCAATTGCAGCTCGAGGCCGTCGATCGAGTGCCAATCGACCGTCATGGTCGTCGTGGGATCGCGCTGCCACGTAAGCAGGATGCCGCTCGGATCGAAAGGCTCCGCGGCCCCAACCGTGGCGGTGACCAGCGAAACCCAAGTGAGGAGGCGGAGGAGTTTTGGCATGGGGAGCGGGAAGAAGAATCGCATCCGACCGGCGCCCATTGATCGGGTCAAGTGTCCGGCGCCGGGCGAGCTGGATTGGCCCGCCCGCATCGGGGCGGATCCATTGAGCCGATTCTGGACTCCGGCGTTGTTACGTGTTCCGTTCGTCAGGGTTACCCCGCGGCCCATTCGTCGATCCGCGGGCGTTTGCCCGACCACGACACCATGCCCAATCCCTGGACCGGAAAAGGAAATCCCTACACTCGCGAAGAAGTGCGAGCCCGCCTGCAAGCCACGCTGGACCAGGGCCACGCCATCATTGCCGCGGGCGCCGGCACGGGCATTAGCGCGAAATTCATCGAGAAGGGCGGCGCCGACCTGCTGATCATCTATAACTCCGGCCGTTTTCGGATGATGGGCCACGGCTCCACATGCGGCCTCATGGCCTACGGCGACGCCAATGCGATCGCGATGGAGATCGGCGAATACGAGGTGCTGCCAGTCGTGGAGGAGATTCCCGTAATCTGCGGCGTGCACGCGACCGATCCCCGCCGCCGCATGTGGCACTGGTTGGGCAAGGTGAAGGAAATGGGTTTCTCCGGCGTGAATAATTTTCCCACCCACACCATTGTCGACGGCCAGTTCCGCCAGATCCTCGAGGAAACGGGGATGAGCGTGGAAAAGGAATACGAGATGGTCGCGCTGGCGCGGCGGATGGATCTGTTTTCCATCGTTTACGTCGCCACTCCCGCGGAAGCCGTGGAGATGGCCAAGGCCGGCGCCGACGCCATCATTGCGCACGTCGGCACCACGGTCGGCGGCAGCGTCGGGGTAAAGAACGCCGTCGTAAGCTGGGACCATACGCTGCAAGTCACACGGGACATTATCGCCGCTGCGAGTCAGGTCCGGAACGACATTTTCTTCCTCTGCCACGGCGGGCCGATCAACACACCGGAGGACGCCGACCGCGTCATTCAAAACACGAAGGCGGTGGGCTTCGTCGGCGCCAGCAGCTTGGAACGCATGGGCGTGGAGGAATCCCTGACTCATCTCACCCGCAAATTCAAAACCCTGAAGTTGCCGGCCTAGCGACCCAGACGGACAAGGCCGATCGTGCCACGCGCGCGTCCGGACGTGACCACGCGCACCCCGAGCGGCCATTACAGTTACCCTTTCCCCTCATGCCCACCCCTGACCGCCGGTTTGTACAACTCCCCGAGGCCATCCGCGAACGCAGTCCCTGGACCAACAATGAATGGCTGTGCCGGCCGGACATCGTGCCCGCCGAAAAACTCCTGCTGCTTCGGGCCACGATGCCCGCGATGCATGCCCATCCCTTTCATCACCATCCACACCGCGAGGAGATTCTTTACGTGCTTCAGGGGCGCGCCGAACAATGGGTGGCCAAGGAGCGGCGCATGCTCGGGCCCGGCGATGTCGCGCACATCCCGGCGGGCATGATCCACGCGACCTACAACCCGCACGCGGAGCCACTGGTTTTCCTGGCGATTCTCTCGCCCGCCCAATTAGGCGGGGAACTTGCCGCCGCGCCGGATCCCACGGACGTTTCAAGGCAGGAACCGTGGTCGTCCCTGCGGCGCGGTTTGCCGGCCTGCGCCACGCTGGCCTGATCACTCAACCCCTTCATCCACTGCATGAAACGCCTTCTTCTCCTCGTCCTGCTGGCGGTACACGGCGCGGTGCTCACTTCGGCCGCGGAACCCTTGCGGATTTTCATTCGCTCGGGGCCAAAATCCCATGGTCCGGGCGCGCATGATCATCCGCGCTTTCTGGCTGACTGGATTCCACTGCTGAACTCCCGGGGCGCGGTGGCGACCGGCGGCGACACTTTTCCGACCGCGGACCAACTCGCCCGGACCGACGTGCTCGTGCTGCACCTGCAAAACGGCGGCAACATTGCCGGCGCCGATCGGGCCAATCTCGAATCGTACCTCGCGCGCGGCGGCGGCATCGTGGTTATCCACGCCGCGGCCGTTTCCAACGACCCCGATTGGTACAAGTCCATCATCGGCGGCTCCTGGCGTCAGGGCGCGACCCGCTGGCTGGAGGCGCCAATGCACCTCTACTTCACCGACCGCGCCCACCCCATTACGCGCGCCGCGTCCAACTGGCAGATGGACGACGAGATCTACTACGACATGGATCTCTCGCCCGAGGCGCACGTGCTCGCCGCCGCCTACACGCCCAAGGCGATCGACACGGGTGGCAAGGGCAACAAGGAGGCCCAGGCTCGCGCCGCCGAAGCCGTGGCGAAGAACAAGGCCGTCAATATCTACGACATCCAGCCGCAGCTCTGGACCTACGAGCGGACGAGGCCGACCGCCGCCAGGCCTTACCGCGCCTTCGTCTCCCTTCCTGGCCACCACTACGCCAACTTCGCCCGGCCCAATTACCGTGCCATTCTGCTGCGCGGCCTGGCATGGGCCGCTCAACGGGCAAACGTCGACGAGCTCTGCTCGCCCGATGAACTGGGCGACGCGTTGCGGTACCCCGAGGGCGGCCCTACTTCGCCGGCGAAGGCCGCAGCGAAGATCGAGATTCACCCCGACTTCGCGCTCTCACTCGTGGCCGCCGAGCCGCTGATCAACAAGGTCATGAATCTCGATTGGGACGAGCGGGGCCGGCTCTGGGTGTGCGAAACGCCCGAGTATCCCAACGGCCGCCGCTTACCCAACACGGCGCCGTGGAAGGATTCCGGCTCGCTTCATCCGTTCGCCACGGAACGCGATCCGGAAGACCGCATTTCCATTCTCACCGACCGCAACGGTGATGGTGTGATGGATACCAAGAGCGTGTTCGCGGACAAGCTCGAGCTTGTCACCAGCTTCGTGCTCTACCGAAACGGCGTCATTGCGGCGACTTCACCGGACATCTGGTACCTCGAAGATACCGACCACGACGGCGTCTGCGACCGGCGCACCAAACTCTACACGGGACTTGGCATCAATGACACTCATGCCGTCATCAACAATCTCCGCTGGGGCCTCGACGGCTGGATCTACGCCACGCATGGCTACAGTCGCGGCGACGTGAAATCCGGGGACGGCTCGAAGAATTTCGGCCCCGACGGTTCCGGGGTCGTCCGCTTCAAACCCGACGGCTCCGCGTTCGAGCAATACTCGAGCAGGAACGGCAACACCTGGGGACTCGAGATCACTTGGGACGGCCAGGTCTTCTGGACGCAGCCCACCAGCGGCACCGTTTTTTTCCACACGGTACTGCCCGAGAGCGTTCTCGCCAAGGGCAGGCTGCCCGGCGTCGTGTCGTGGCACGGCTTGATCAAGGATCAAAAAACGTATCCCGCGCTCTCCTGGCCGGAGCAGGCCTACGTGCAGATTGACCAGGTGGGTCGGTTCACCGCCGCCGCCGGCTGCGCGATTTACGAGGGCGGCGCCTGGCCCGCCAGGTGGAATTACAGCTACTTCACGACCGAGCCCACGCTCAATATCGTTCATCATCAGTTCGTCCGCCGGGAGGGGGCCAGCTACTCGGTCGCCAAGGAGAAAGGCCGCGAGGAAACGGAATTCATGCGCAGCACCGATTTGTGGTTCCGCCCGATCGAGACCCGCGTCGGTCCGGACGGCGCGCTCTACGTCGTCGATTTCTACAACCAGGCGGTCATCCACAACGACACGCGCGGCCCGCAGCACAGTCCCGCCAACGCGGCGGTCCGGCCCGACCGCGACCATTACTTTTCCCGCATCTGGCGCGTGCAGCACAAGGCGGCCGCGCAGCTCTCCGTGCCAACGCTTGATCGGGCTGATCTCGCGAGCCTCGTCCAAACCATCCAGACGAGCCCCAACGCGCATGTGAAGAAACTGGCGCTCCGCCTCGCGCAGGAAAATCACGCCGGCTCGCCCCAACTTGCCGCCCTCGCCCGCCCGATGGGCAGCGCCCCGCTCGCCCGCTACGAAGCGGCGCGCGCCGCCACGACTCCCGCGCAACGCGCCGCGGTGCTGGCGGAGTTCGCCGCCGCCACGGACGACTGGACCAAATCCGCCTTGGTAGCGGCCGCCACGGAACACGCGGTCGACTTTGTGGTGGACGCGCTCGCCAGTGCCCAGGTGCCCGCGCTGACCCCTTTCGTCGCCGCGCTCGCGCCCGCGCTCCCGCCCGCCAGCGCGCCACGGGTGCTCGCGGCGTGCGAAACCGTACCGGTCGCGGCGCAGGCCCTGCAACGGGTCGTTTTGCGCGCCCTCGCCGAGCTGCCGGGCGAGCTCCCCAATCTGGACGAACGTTCCGCCCTCGGGTTGGTTGGTCTGATTAAATCTCCCGCGACCGCGGCCGCGACGCTGCCCCTCGCAGAAAAATGGGATCGCAAGCAAGTGCTGGGGCCCGCGATTTCGCCGGTCGTCCGAGCCTGGCGGGACGAGCTCACCGCCGCAGCCACGGCGGAAACGCGCCGCGTTGAAATTATGGAAACGCTGTTCGAGACTTCGCTGCGCACGGAGATTGTCACCCTGATCGCGCGCATGCTCTCCGACAACCGCGGATCAGAACCGCTCCGGCGGCAATTGATCGCGCTGCTCGGCAACAAGCCCGGCGCCGACACCTCGCAGGAACTCGTCACTCATTTCTCCGCGACCCTATTCGCTCCCGCCTTTGAGCAAATCCTGCGCCGGCCGGAGGCCGCCTTGGGACTGTTGGCGCAGATTCGGCTCGGGCGGATCACCTCCGGCCAGCTCAGCCCGAGCCAGCTGGCGCGACTCCGCACCCATCCGGATCGCACCGTGGCCCGCCAGGCAGTGGCGCTGTTCGACGCGCAAAATCCCGCCGCCCAGGAAAAAGGCAAACTGATTGCCAGCCTTACGCCGGCGATTGAACGGCCAGCCAATCTCGCCAACGGCAAAACCCTTTTTGCCGGCGCGTGCGCCGCGTGCCACCGCCTGGGGGAGCTCGGCACGCGCGACGTTGGACCGCCGCTGAATGGCATCGGCGCACGCAGCCCGGCGGAGCTGTTGATCCACATCGTCGATCCCAATCGGGAAGTAGAACCGAGCTTCTGGCAGTGGAATATCGTGACGAAAACGGGGACGACCATCGCCGGCGTGCTCGCGAGCGAAAACGCCACGACGATCGTGTTTCGCCACCAAGGGGGCGACACCGAAGTGAAGATCGCCGACATTGCCACGCGCGAAAACACCCGCCGTTCGTTGATGCCCGAGGGCTTCGAGGGTTTAGGGGCCGACGGGTTGCGCGATATCATCGGGTACCTGCGGGCGAGTGCCAGCCCCGACGCCGCCGCGGCCACCGCCGCAGACGGCAGACCGAAAGCGGGCGGCAAAGGCGACGGCCCGCTTCTGGCCGCCACGCCCGTGCGTTGGGACTCGGGCAAGACTCGCGTGTTGCTCATTGGCGGCGGCAGCTCGCACACGTTCGCGCGATTTTTTGGCGACACAGACTCCGCCACGCTCCGCGCGGCTGGCTTCAGCGCGCATTACACCGAAGACCGCGACCAAGCCGCTGAAGCGCTGGAGACCGCCGATGTCGCGGTCATCAGCGTCAACCGGAAGTTTTTCGACACGCCGGAATATCGCCGCGCCCTGATCGAGTTCGCGCGCCGCGGCAAAGGCATCGTCATGCTCCACCCCGGCACGTGGTACGGTTATGCCGACTGGCCCGAGTTGAATGCCCTGATCGTGGGCGGCGGAGCCCGCGGACACGACCGCTTGGGCAAATTTCAGATCACGGTGAAACAGCCGAACCATCCGGTGATGAAAAACGTGCCGGCGACGTTCGAGGTGTTCGACGAACTCTATCACGTGAACGCCGAACCAGCGAAAAACTCGCCGGGCACCGCCGCGATCGAGGTTCTGGCGGAAACGTCGCCGAGCCAGAAATATAATCAGCCGCATCCCAGCATTTGGATCACGCGCCACTCCCAAGCCCGCATTGTGGGCATTGCGCCGGGTCACGACGAGCGGGTCCATGACCTGGAGGCATTCAAAACCCTGCTCGTCAACGCCGTGAGATGGACGGCGGGAAAATAAGGGGGGCGCTGCATGAACGCCGGAACGGAGTCCACTGCCCCGGCCATGATTGCCATCCTGGGCACGTTTGACACGAAAGGGGCGGAACACGCTTTCCTCGCGGACATCATCCGGCAGCAAGGTTTCGCGGTGTGCCTGATTGATGTGGGAACGCGCAAGCCCACCCTTGCCCCGGACGTAGCCTCGGCCGAAGTGGCCGCGGCCGGGGGAGAAGGCTGGCGGGAAATCCTCGCGCGGCAGGATCGAGGGGAGAGCGTCACCTGGATGGCGAAGGCGGCGGCAGCCTACGTGCCGCGCCTCGCGGCCGCCGGCAAAATCCGTGGAATCATTTCGCTCGGAGGCGGCGGGGGCACGGCGATCGCCACGGCGGCCATGCGCGCGCTGCCTCTGGGGTTTCCGAAGGTCATGGTCACCACGCTGGCGAGCGGAAACACCACCCCCTATCTCGGCACGAGCGACATCGCGTTTTTCCCGTCGGTGGTGGATATCGCGGGGGTAAACCGGATCTCACGGGTGATTTTTGCCAATGCCGCGGGCGCGATCTGCGGCATGACCCAAGCGGCGCAAGCCCGCGCCGGCCGACCGGGCCGCGACCGGCCGATCGTGGTCGCCAGCATGTTTGGCAACACCACCGCCTGCGTGAACGAAGCGCGGCGGATCGTCGAGGCGGCAGGGTACGAGGTGCTGGTCTTCCATGCCACCGGCGCCGGGGGGCGCAGCATGGAGTCGCTCATTGCGAGCGGGCTGGTG
This sequence comes from Verrucomicrobiota bacterium, assembly GCA_041192325.1. Classification (GTDB taxonomy): domain Bacteria; phylum Verrucomicrobiota; class Verrucomicrobiia; order Opitutales; family Opitutaceae; genus ER46. The sequence goes on along the minus strand of JBEENF010000040.1, from coordinate 5,100 downwards.
GCGGGCGTGCTCGATCTGACGACCACGGAATGGGCCGACGAATTGGTGGGAGGCGTTTTGAGCGCCGGGCCCACCCGGCTCGATGCGACCGCGCTCGCAAAAATTCCCGCCGTCGTTGCTCCGGGGTGCCTCGACATGGTGAATTTTGGCGCCCCAGAGACGATTCCCGCCCGATTTGCCGGCAGAAGATTCTACTGTCACAATCTTCAGGTGACGCTCATGCGCACGACTCCGGCGGAATGCGCTGAGCTCGGTCGCATCGTGGCCGAAAAAATCAACCGCTACACCGCCCCCGTGACGGTATTGCTCCCGCGCGGGGGAATCAGCCTGGTCAGCGGGCCCGGAATGCCGTTTCACGACCCCGTGGCGGACGCGGCGCTTTTCGAAGCCATGCTGGCCAACCTACGTCCGGATATTCCGCGGATCGACTCGCCGCACGCCATCAATGATTCCGCCTTTGCCGCAGCGTGCGCCGAGGCCTTGCTGGCAGCATTGTTACCGATTGAAACGCCCGGGTCCGGCCCTGGCTAGGTCCCCGCCGGCGACCCGGCGCTTCCCTGCGCCTCTAAGTCTCGTCACCGCGCCAAGATCGTTCTCGCCGAGCCCGCCCGCGATCCGACAGATACTCCACCGGCAGGCCTGATCGCCGCCCGCCGCAGCCGGGACGGGGCGCGTCAATGGAGCCTGACCGCGCCGCCCGAACACACCCGTTGACTCTGGCCGCGGTGCTCAAACGATGCGGACGGCTCCAACATGAGAAAATCCAAGGTCCTGGCCAAAATTCGTTCCGGCGAAGTCGCGCGCCTGTGCGCCATGGGCAGTTTTCTCCCCTATTTTCCGCGCCTGGCCAACGCGGCGGGATTTGACGGGATCTGGGTCGACGGAGAACACAAGCCGTTCACCGCGCGGGAAACCCAGGCGTTGATCGCGTTTCATCATTTGGCCGACATCGATTGCCTTTGGCGTCCCCCCACCCGCGAAAAGAACGGACTGTATCGCATTCTTGAAGACGGCGCGACCGGCCTGATCATCTCGCACGTGGGTTCCGCCGCGGAAGCGCAGGCGATCGTGGATGCGGCCAAGTTTCCTCCCCTGGGCGACCGCGGACTGGATGGCGCGGGCTTTGACGCCGAGTTTGGCAAGAATGGCGGCGCCAGCTACCCCGCCGACGCCAATCGGGAGACCGCGCTTTTTGTCCAAGTCGAAACACCGCAGGCACTCGCGCAGGTCGAGGCCATCGCCGCGGTGGCAGGCGTGGATGGCATCTTCCTCGGTCCCGGCGATCTCTCGCTGCGGCTGGGCTGCAAACCGGATGCCACCGATCCCGTGATGGCTGACGTCCATCGCCAACTGGCGGTGGCTTGCTCCCGGCACGCCAAAGTATGGGGACGTCCGGTGGCCAACCAGACCGACCTCGATCTCGTGCTGGCGGCGGGCGCGGGCTTTGTGGTCTTTGGCGGCGAATTTCGCATGATACAGAACGCCTTGGCCGACTGCGGAAAAGCGCTCGATCGGGCCCTGGAAAAACGCGCCGCGACGGGCTGAGCGCGACCGACCCCGCCAACGCAGGCCTTTCGTCCATCCGATGCTCTCAACGGTCGTCCGCCAATCGCATCGGTATCTCGGCCTCTTTCTCGCGCCGTGGCTGTTGATGTACGCCTTGAGCACGATGGCGATGAATCACCACGGCTATTTCATCGCGAAGCATGGCCGCGAGCCGCAACCCTTCGAAAAGGAACGTGAGCTCCCCTATGCGGAAAGTTTCTCGGCCGGCGCCTCGCCGCGGGAGGTGGGTCGCCAGATTCTGATTTCGCTCGATCTGGACGGCGCTCACACCGTCAACCAGCGGCCAAATGGCTCGGTGGTGATCAATCGCAACGATCTGGTTTCGCCGCGCCGCATTACGTACACCCCCGGCGATCACCAACTGCTGATCGAGAAGCAGGCACCGCGGGCGAATGTCGTGCTCGAACGATTTCACCGCCGGCGTGGCTACGCCACCGGCTACGCGTTGGACACCGCGTGGGCGGTCACGGTGGATCTCACCATCGCCGGCATCGTTGGCTGGCTGCTGTCCGGGCTGTGGATTTGGTGGGAAATGAAAGCGACGCGGGTTGCTGGGGCCGTGGCCGCGCTCAGCGGCGCCGCGCTCTTCCTGCTCTTCGTGTTCACGATTTGAAACCCCGCCGGCTCGCATGACTTCGCTCCATCTTACCCGCCGGCTGCACCTCTACTTCGGCCTCGCGTTGCTGCCGTGGTTGCTGATGTACGGGCTCTCCTCGATTCCGATCGCGCACAACCAGTTCTTCGCCGACCGCGATGCCGCCAAGGATCTCCCGCTTTGGACCGTGCGAATGGAACGCCCGTTTGACGCCCCCGTGCCCCGCGATCAGGAAAAACTGCGGGAGTTCGGTCGCGCGGCGTTGGCGGCGACCGGTGTCACCGCCCCCAACTTTGGGGTCTTTTCGCCGAATCCCACTACGGTCAACATTCAGTCGTTTTCTTTTCTCAAGACGACGCGGCTGGTTTACCGCATCGACCAGCAGAAGATCACGGTCGAGGACCGCCGGTTTCGCTTCGATCAGTTTCTGACGGGCCTGCACACCCGCGGCGGATTCGAGCAGGACGGGTTTCTGCCGGATGCCTGGGCGGTGGTCATCGATCTGGTGTGCCTCGCGATCATTCTCTGGATCGCGACCGGAGTCTTCATGTGGCATCGCATGACGCGAAAACGCCTCTGGGGTTGGGTGGCGCTGCTGGCCGGAGCGGGATCGTTCGCCGTCTTCGCCCTGAAGCTGTAACAAAGCAGTTGCCTGAAGCGGCGCCGCGGCCGCCGGTCCGCGCTTCGAAGCCGGGCGGCCCCTCTCACTGCTTCGCTACTTGAGAATTTCTGTCAGCACCCGGCCATCGACCTGGTCCATCTTGATGCCGAGCACGGCAGCCATGGTGGGGGCGACGTCGACGTTGCGTATCCGTGGAACTTTGACGCCCGGTTTGATGCCGGCGCCCCAGGCGATGAACGTGGCGTCCATCAGCGGATTTTTCGGATGGCTGCCATGCGTGCCCTTCACGGAACCGACCGGCGTGATCAGGTCTTTCGCGGTCCCACTTTCCGTGAACGAATAGCCCTCCTTGGCGGCGACAAACAGGTCAGGCTCGTGGGGATTCCGGTCGGGCGTCAGGTGTCCGATGGACCCAAACTCCGCGGACGGAATCACCGCCTCGACCCCTTCCGCGGCCTGCAGGAGGGGCAGCAGTTGAGCGATGGTGCTTTCCCGCGCCGACTGGTCGCGAATGTAAATCATGCCCGCGCCGCCTTCCGCCAAAAAGTACACCTTGCCTGAAGTCGCGGGAGCGCCCGCCGGGGCCGCCAGCCCGTGCTGGCGCAGCAGCACGTTCAAATTGATGTTCTTCGAGTAGTCGGCAAAGCCGTGATCAGAAGTGATGAAGAAGGTCGTGCGATCCGCCAGCCCCGCCGCCTTCACCGTGTCGATCAACTCGCGCACACGATGATCGCTGTCATTGCCCGCCCAGGCCACTTCGGGACTGCGGCCACCGTGGCTGTGCGCAAACGCGTCCACCGTCACATAGTGTATCACGAGCACATTCGGCCGGTGGGTCCGCAGGATGTGTTCGGCGATCCGCGTGTACATCCAGTCGCGCATCGCCTTGCTCAGGTTGCCGGCCTTGGCCCACTCGGATTGCTTTTCGAAGGGAATCTCTCGCGCCCTCAGTTCGGCGAGCAGCGAGGGCGTGGCCGCCTTCTCGAACGCCGCCTGATCGCCGACGTCGTTGACCTGCCAGTCCAGATGACGCGCATTGCGACTGGCGGGCCAGTTCACCCCCGCGGTCTTCAAGCCGGCGAGATGAGCCTCATCGTAGATGGTCGACGACTTCACAATCTCCTCCTTGTCGAAGAGCGGATCCGGCAGCAGCGGGATTTTTTTGTTCTGCGCCCGGTCGAAGTAACTGTTGCCCAAAACGCCGTGTCGTCCGGGATGCACGCCCGTCACCAGGGAGGTGTGGGTCGGCCACGTCACGCTCGGGAAGGAGGTCTCCATCCGCTCCGCCCGGGCGCCGTTCGCCGCCATCCAACGCAGCGTCGGCAGATCCATTTTTGAGTTGTCGAAATTGTAGGCCGCGAGGCCGTCGAGCGTGATCAGGATCACGATCGGCGCGCGGTCCGGCGCGACCGCGGCGAAGCCGGTGGCCATCGCGAAGAGAAAAAGCACGGGGGCGGCCAAACGGCGAAGGGAGGGATTCATCGGGGATAAGGGTGACGGGCGGGACGGTAACTGGCCGAACGGTACAGCCAAGCGCCGGATCCGACCGGAGGAGCGAGGCAAAAAGATTTACGAGGCCACCGGCGCGTTCTGCGCGGCCGGCACCGCGACGCCGAGCTTGGTCGCCCACGGCGCGAGCGCCGGCAGGATGCTCGGATATAACGCGATGCCACGGTCGAGTTGCTCCCGGCGGCGGCGCAGCCCCGACTCACCGGGCATGCGCACGCGTTCGACGCCCGGCAGCGGCAACGTGGCGCGACAGGCCTTGGCCATCTGGGAAGTCTGCCGGACGAAATCTTCCGTCCCACCAAAAAGGGCCGGTTCAAACACCTGCACGCAGACCGTGGCGCCCCAACTCTCGGGCGGATCGGCGCGACCGTAGCCAGCGAGGCCGCCGGTAAGCGCCTCCACCAGCAGCGCGAACGAATAGCCTTTGTGGCCGTGATCGAGGCCCCCCACCGGCAGCAGCGCGCCGGGCGGATCGCTCAGGATTTTTGCCGGATCGTTGGTCGGATGACCGTCCGAATCGACGCCCCAGTCTCCCGGAAATTTCCGCCCTTCCGTGAAGAGTCGCTTCAACATGCCGCCGGTCGTAATCGAGGCGGAGACGTCGAGCATCACCGGATCGCCGTCCGTCGGCCAGCCGGCGGCAATCGGGTTCTGGGTGAAGACATTGCGCCGCCCGCCATGGGGCGCGACGCTGGCCACGGTCGGGTCGGACGACATGAGCACCACCATCAGGCCGCGTTCGGTGTAAGGTCGCAGGTAGGCAGCGAGGCAGGCGATGTGATGACTCCGGCGAATGACCACCGTGCAG
>JBEENF010000039.1:0-14775 GCA_041192325.1 Verrucomicrobiota bacterium | reverse complement strand
GCCTGGTCGGCGGCCTGTTGCGCGTCCTTCGACATCATCATCGTCCAGCCGGTGTCGAGCGCGGCGTAGAAGTCGTCGTGCCCGCAATGTACATTCAGCGCGTGCTTGGTGAGCGCGCGCGCCCCGACCTCCAGCACCATGGTCGAGAGTTTGCCGGGCGCGTGGTAGTACTGCTCCATGGCATAGACGATGCCCTGGCCAGACGTGAAGTTGACGGTGCGGCGGCCGGTGACGGCGTAGGCGGTCGCTCCGCCCTGGGCGGCGTGCTCGCCCTCGGTTTCTACCGCGACCTTCTGATGGCCCCAGACGTTCAGTTCACCTTGAGCGTAGGAGGCCTGGTAAATTTCGCCGCCCTCGGTGGAAGGCGTGATGGGATAAAACACCCCGCCCTCGGTGATGCGCGTCTCAACGTATTGCGTGACGAGCTGGTTGCCATTGCAGGTCACCCGGATGCCGGGGTATTTCGGTTTGGCCCGGGAGGGTGGCGTGGCGGAGGCCGGCGCGGCAGGTTTCGAAGCGGGGTCCATTTCGCCAGCGGAGGTACTCATGTTACTTGGATCGAGTGCGCCTTTGAGGTATGCGCGGTTTCAGGGGAACGAAAAAGCAGGGAGGTTCTGCGCGCTTTCTTTCGCGGATTCAAAGGAAAACATCGTCATCGGCGCCGCGCTCGCCAGAGGAAATTACCGGAAAGGCGCACGTGTCGGCGGTGGAACTAATTCCGACGCTCGGCTGGCGCGAGGGTCGCGCGGGCAACCGGCGACCACGCTGCTTCGGGCTGGCAGGAGCGGGTTTATCCCGCGATGGATTGCGGGGCGACGCGTGGCGGCCGATTCATTGGATGCGATCGCACCACGACCATCGCGGCCTGAAGCCGCTCCGGCAGCTCAAGCCGGGGCTAACCGCTAAAATGCGGGCACGGCCGCCAGCAGCTTCCGCGTGTATTCGTGCTGGGGATCCCGGTAAAGCTGCTCGGCCGGCGCCGCTTCCACGATCTGGCCGTTCTGCATGACGAGCACGTGCGAGCAGACGTGTTCCACCACGGCGAGATCGTGCGAGATGAAGAGATAGGTGAGCTTCAAGCGCTTTTGCAGGTCTTGCAGCAGGTTTACGATTTGCGCCTGCACCGACACATCGAGCGCGCTGACCGGTTCGTCACAGATGATAAACTCGGGCTCCACTGCGAGGGTGCGGGCGATGCCAATGCGCTGCCGCTGTCCGCCGGAAAATTCGTGGGGATACCGGTCGATATGTTTCGGCTCCAAGCCCACGAGGTCGAGCAGCTCCAGGACACGGGCGCGCCGCGCCCCGCGGTTCATCTGGGGAAAATGAATCTCGAGCGCCTCGCCCACGATCGCCTCCACCGTCAACCGCGGATTGAGCGAGTTGTACGGATCCTGAAAAATCATCTGGATCTGCTTGCGATAGGGCAGGAATGCGGCGCGCGAAAGCGTGGTGAGGTCCACTCCGCGGTAGGAGATCGTCCCCGCCGTGACCGGCGCCAGCCGGATCACGGCTTTGCCGGTGGTCGATTTGCCGCTGCCGGATTCGCCCACCAGACCGACGGTGGCGCCTTCGGGTACGGCAAAGGAAATTCCGTCCACCGCGCGCACCTGACTCGTCACCCGTTGCAGCACGCCGGAGCGCACGGGAAAGTGGACCTTGAGGCCGGTGACTTCGAGCAGTGGGTTCAAGTGTTTGGGGCGAAGATCGGGGAGCGTCGCCGGGCTCAGGTGATCTGCGAATAATCGATCGTGGTGAGGCGCTGTTTTTTCTGGCCGAGTCGCGGGATGCAGCCAATGAGCGCCTGGGTGTAGGGATGCCGCGGGTGGCGCAGCACCTGTTCGGTCGGGCCTTCCTCGACGATCTTGCCGCGGAACATGACCAGCACCCGGTCGGCGAAGCCGTGCACGATGCCGAAATTATGCGTGATCATCAGAATCGACATGCCGAGCTTCGCTTTCAGTTCGCGCAACAGATCGATGATCTGGGCCTGAATGGTGACGTCGAGGGCGGTCGTGGGTTCGTCGGCGACGAGAATCGCCGGCTGGCAGACCAGCGCCATCGCGATCATGGCGCGCTGCTGCATGCCGCCGGAAAGCTGGTGCGGGTAGGAACGGAAGCGTTTCTCCGGATCACGAATCCCGACCAGGTCGAGGACACGGATGATCTCGACGGCCGGGTCGGAGACGTCGGGTCGGTGCAGGCGGATGGCCTCGGCGATCTGGGCGCCGATGGTAAACACCGGGTTGAGCGAAGCGGAAGGCTCCTGGAAAATGTACGCGATTTCCTTGCCGCGAATCCGGCGCAGCCCCTGGTCGTCGAGCGCGGCTAGGTTTTGCCCGCGGAACTGGATTTGCCCGGTGACCTGGCAGGCGGGCGCCGGGGGCAGCAGACGCGTGAGGGCGAGGGCCGTGACGCTCTTGCCGCTGCCGGACTCGCCGACGACCGCCACCGTTTCTCCCTTGCCGATCTGAAACGAGATACGGTCAACCGCGGTGAGTTCGCCAAAGCGAATGGAAAGATCGGAGACCTGCAGGAGCGGCGCGGGTTGGTCGTTCACGGGGCAGCTTTCAGCGAACGGTGTTGGTCGCCTTGGGGTCGAAGGCAGCCCGCGCGCCTTCGCCGACAAAGCTGGCGAGGAGCAGGGTGATGAACAAGGCCAGCACGGAGGCGAGGGCGAGCCACGGCGCGTAGAGGTACTTGAGCCCCTGTTGCAGCATTTCGCCCCACGACGGGGTGGGCGGCGGAAGGCCAAAGCCCAGGAAATCCAAGGCGGTGAGGGACGAAATGCCGCCGATGAGGCTGAACGGGAAGATGGTCACGATGGGGTTAAGCGCGTTGGGCAGGATGTGCCGGAAAAGCACCCGGGTGTGACTCGCTCCCAGCGCGCGGGCGGCTTGCGCAAACGTCTGGTCCTTCAGCCGGAAAAATTCGCCGCGCATGTAGTAGGAGAGCCCGATCCACTGAAACAGCGAGAAGACGAGCAAGAGGACGGTAAACGTCTGACCGTAGATCGAACCGATCAGGATGACGACGTAGAGGAAAGGGAGGGCCGACCAGATCTCGATCAGGCGTTGCGCGGTGAGATCGAAAAATCCGCCGATGTAACCCTGCACGCCCCCGATGATCGCGCCGATGAGCGTGCCGAGCAGGGCGAGCGCGAGGGCGAAACTCATGCTCGTGCGAAACCCGTATAAGAGTCGCGCGAGCACATCACGCGCCGAGTCGTCCGTCCCCAACCAGTGTTGCGCCGAAGGCGGATGTGGCGGATTACCTTTCTGGTCGAGATAACTGCGCAGCGGACTGGCCTTGATTGGGGGAAAGATCATCCAGCCGCCTTTTTGCTCAAACGAAGGTTCCTTTTCCAAGGCGAGGTAGTCCGCCTCCGTCCGGTACCGACCGGCGAAGGTTTCGCTGGAATAGAATTTCAGCGTGGGGAAATACCACCGGCCCTCGTAGCCAAGCAGCAGCGGGCGATCGTTCGCGATTTGTTCGCTGCCGAGTGACAGCACATAGGCGGCGAGCAGAATCCAGAACGAATACCATGCGCGGCGAATCGTGCGAAACCGGCGGAATTGCTGGCGGGTAATCTCGGAGAACATCGTCAATCGAAGCGAATGCGGGGATCGACGACGGCGTAGAGGAAGTCCGAAAACAGCCGCCCGAGAATGGTGAAGAAGCTGATGAGGACGATGAGGCCGAGGACGACGTTGTAGTCGCGCCCGACGATCGAATTATAGAAGAGCAGTCCCATGCCATCGATGTCGAAGACCCGCTCGATCAACAACGCGCCCGTAAACATGATGGTGAAGAGGCTGCCCATGCCCGTCGCGAGAGGCACCAGCGCATTGCGCAGCCCGTGCTTCCACGCCGTCTTCCGAAACGACACGCCCTTGGCCAGCGCCGTGCGGATGTAATCCTTGTTCAGCTCCTCGAGCAGACTGTTTTTCGTCAGCAGGGTCAGGAAGGCGAATTCGCCGATCATAAAGCAGATGAGCGGCAGCACCATGTGGTGCAGAAAATCCATGACCTTCGCGGGAAAGGAGAGAAATTCGTGATTGTCCGAAACCACCCCGGAGATGGGAAACCAGTCGAGAAAACTGCCGCCGCCAAAAAAGATGATGAGCAGGATGCCGAGCGCAAAACCGGGGATGACGTAGCCGACAAACACGAGCACCGAGGTGATGGTGTCGAAGGCCGAGTTGTGGCGGATCGCCTTGGCCACGCCCAGCGGGATCGAGACGAGATACGCCAGAAAAAATGACGTGAGGCCGAAAAACAGCGAGATCGGCATCTTGCTGAGAATCACGTCGAGCACCGGCCCGTGATAGATGTACGAACGGCCGAAGTCGCCGCGGATCAGGTTGCCCAGCCATGAAAGATAACGCTCGTGCGCCGGGCGATCGAAACCGAAGTAGGCTTTGATGTTCTGCACTTCGGCCGCCGAGATGGTCTTCGCCCCGCCCCCCCGCTCACTCGAGAATCCCTGGATCTTGCTGATCATCTCCTCCACCGGTCCGCCCGGGACCAATTGGATGAGGATGAAGCACGCCAGCGAGATTCCCAGCAGGGTGGGAATGATGAGCAGAAGCCGGCGGACGAGGTAGGTCGTCATTTACCGTAACGCACTTCCTTGGGCTCTGGCGGCAGATCGCGGTTCGCGCGTTGCGCTTCTTCGAGGGCCGCGGATTTCGCGGCGTCGAACCACCAATACGCGAGCGCGGAGTCCTCGCGGTTGTATCGATCGAGGACAAACTTGGGGGTGCCAAAGCGATTCCAGCGCAGCAGGCGCGTGCGATCCGATTGCCACAGGAGAACGTAGGGCATCATCGTGGTGAGGCGGCTGTCGATCTGGCGGATGATCTCGTTGCGCTTGCCCAAATCCATTTCGAGCCGCTGTGCGTCGATAAGTCGGTCGATTTCCGGATCCTTTACGCCGGCGATGTTTTGCGTCGCGACCTCGTCCGCCGTTTTCGAATGCCACATCGTTTCGGGATCGCGCAAGCGGGAGGCGGACCAATTGCGCCAGACGAGGTCGAAATCGTGTTCATCCACGCGCTTCGTCAGGCTCGCCTGCGAAACGAGGTCGATACGCGCCTGGATACCCACCTTTTTCAGATCCTCGAGATAGATGTTGAGCTGCGGAATGACCTCTCCGCTGTAGAGGAAAACCAACTCGAAGGGACGACCTTCCTTGCGGAGCACGCCGCTCCCATCGACTTTCCACCCCGCTGCTTCGAGCAGCGCCCGCGCCTTGGCCGGATCGTAGTTCAGGAAGGGCGCCGCCGGGTTGCGATTTTGCTTATAGAGGTCGGGATAGTAGCTGTTCAGCAGGAAGTACTCATTGAACATGATCTTCTCCAGCATCATCTCCCGGTTGAGCAGCCGGCCCAGCGCTTCGCGCACCTTGGGATCCTGATATTGCGGCCGACGCAGGTTGATCGCGAATCCCTGGAAGGCCTTCGGTTCGTCATTGTAGATGGTCTGGCGCACGACCCAGTTTTTCTGCACCTGGGGGAAATCCGTCTGCTGCGCCCAAATGCGCGCCGTATAGATGGGATAGGAATCGAAGTCGCCGCGCTTCAGCATCTCGAGCGCCTTGGTGCGGTCTTCGAGCGCGCGGAACACGAGGTAATCGAAATTGAACTTATGCTGGTTGATCCGCTGGTTGCGTCCCCACCAGTCGCCCCGCCGCTGGAGAATGATCGAGCGGTTGGTCTGGATTTGGTGGACGCGATAGGCGCCACTCACGACGGGAAATTCGAAGTTGATCTCGTTGAAATCGGTTTTTTCCCACGCGTGTTTGGGCAGCGCGAAGAAACCGCCGGCGTCCCAGAAATTTTTCCAGTGCGCGGTCTTGGCGGTGATGCGAACGGTCTTGTCGTCGATCACCTCGGGCCGGTCGAAACGGCTCATGTCCACGCGGAAGAGCGAGGTGAGATTTTTCGGGTTCATGATGACGTCGTAATAAAACTGCACGTCATGCGCCGTGAGCGGCTTGCCGTCGCTCCACGTTGCCGCCGGATTGAGCTTGAACGTGTACGTCTTTTTGTCCGGCGAAATTTCCCACGAGGCGGCGAGGTTGCCCACGGGCTCTTCCCGGGTCGGATGCATGCCGATCAACGAATCGAACATCAGGCCGGTGACCTGACCGGAGAACGAATTGTAATCCAGCCACATGTTGAGCGATTTCGGGTAACCGCCCCCCCAGGTGAAGAAGCTGCCTCCCTTGACCGCGGCGGGATCGGCAATCGGGTCGACTTCGCCGGTCGATTCCAAGGCCACCGGACTGTCCTTCACGGGCGGACCGACCTGGCGGGAAGAAGTCTTCGAGCCGCCACAGCCCGTGAGAAGCGCGAGCGCGACGGCCAGGGGAGCAAGGCGCCAGGCTTGGCCGCGCTTCAACAGTGAACCAAAACGAGAGGGATCAAGCATGGTGAGACTTTTCATTCGGGCGCAGGCAGCGGGGAAGTGGAAGTAAGAAAGCCGGGAAAAATCGTGGGCGACGATACCGAATCCGGCGGGGTTTGCCAAGGGGACGAGTGAATCGGGCCGGTTCAGCGGGCCCGGAGTGTTCCCGCCCCCGCGCTGGTCGGCGGGCGATGACCAACGGTCGGATGACAACCGGCGGATGAAAGAAGAGTCACAACGAAGGAAGGAATCCCACATGCAGCAAAAAGGGGTTGCGCAACGGAATGGCACACAACCTCCGGCCGGCGGCAAGCGTTACCGGCTTTTTTATCAGGTGTCGCCGGAGACGCCGCGAAGACATGCCGACAGTTGAACTTTTGCCGGCTTCGCGCAGCCTGTCCTGCCTGATGATATCGCCGCTCCTTTGTTTTCCTGGTGGACGAACTTTGTGGTGGCTGGTGTTCGCGTTCGTGGCCGTCCCCGCGGGTTTTCCTGCCGCGGCCCCGGTGACGGGGGGCGCACGATCGGGTAAATGGGCGCATGAAGCCTCGAGAGTCACGCCGGACGAGCGCGTGATGTGGGGCCGGCTCGACAACGGTTTCCGTTTTGCGCTCCTGCCGCACCGCGGCTCGCCGGGTCGCGTGACCCTCCAATTGGTCGTGCTCTCCGGATCCCTCGATGAGCGTCCCGACGAGCTCGGCATCGCCCATTATCTGGAGCATCTCGCGTTCGGGGGATCGAAGACCTTCAAGGCCGAGGACATGGTCGCGCTCTTTCAGCGACTGGGGGTCGAATACGGCAGCGACGTCAATGCCAACACGGGCTTCGACGCGACAGCTTACCGCCTGGATTTCCGGGAGAACGAGCCGGCCTTGTTGAAGGATGGCTTGCGACTTTTCCGCGGGTTTGCCGATGGCTTGACCTTCGAGGCGCCGGTGATCGAGCAGGAACGCCGGGTCGTACTCGCCGAACTGCGCAACCGCCACACGCTCGGGGAGCAGCGGCAGCAAGCGTCATTGCCGGTGGTGTTTCGGGGGCTGCAGTTTCCCCACCGCACGCCGGGCGGGAGCGAGGCCTTGATCCGGAAATTCACGAAGGAGGATTTTCTCCGGTTTTACCGCCGCTGTTATCGGCCCGATCTGATGGTGCTGGTGGGCGCGGGAGATTTTGAGGGCGCGGCGATGGCGGCGCAGGTCCGGGAGACCTTCGGCGACATGGCTCGGCCGCCGGAGCCGGTGCCCTTCCGCGAGGAAGGCCGCCTCGACGGGCGGACGCTGCGCGCCGGGGTTTTTCGGATCAACGGCATGGACTCGGCCTCGACCGAAGTGGCATCGGTCATTCCGCTGGCCATCCGGCCGGATTCCCGCGAGGCCCGGATCGAGCAGCAACGGCGGGAATTTGTCATGAACCTGTTCAGCGAACGGCTGCGCAGTCAGGTGCGCGACGGCTTTGGACCTGAGGCCGGTTATCAGGAATTGATGGGCAATGGTGTGGCCATGGCGTCCTTGGGCGCGGCGGCGGCCGAGTGGTCCCGCGGCATGCTGGCGTTGGATCAGATGGTGCGGCTGACGCTCGAAAAGGGCTTTGATCCCGGTGACATCGAAAGCCTGCGGCGTCGGCAGCTGCGGATGAGCGCCCACATGCTCGACCAGGCGCCCACGCTCGATCCCGGCGCGCTCTGCGAAGCGATCGTGGACTCGATCACCTCCCACGTGGTGTATGACGGTTTCGAGCGGAAATTCACCTGGATGCGCGAATGGCTGGAACGTTTCACGGCGGCCGAGGCGCTGCAGACCTTCCGCGGCCTCTGGAACCTGAACGCAATGGCGTTTCAAGTGGCGGGCGGCGTGGACCTGGAATTGACGGCGGCGAAGGTTCTGCAAGAGGTGCAAAAGTCGCGCCGCGGCGGCATCAGTCCGCAGCTCGCGCGGCAGCAGGTGGACACGCCCTTCACCCTGCCGCGCTTCGCCGAGCCCACCGCGGTCGAGGAGAAAACCGAAATTGCGGAGGTGGGCGCCAAGCTGATGCGTTTCGGCAACAATGCGCGGCTGAACTTCATTTCGAGCCGGCACGAGCCGGGCTTGGTCCGCGCATTGGTGCGCGTCGGGGCGGGCGTGTTGACGATGCCGGGCAACAAACCCGCGCTGAAGGAATTTGGGCTGAACACCCTGCTCGCGAGCGGTTCGGCGCGCATTCGCCCGGAACAGCTGGCCGCCCTGATCAGCGAGCGCTTCCTCGAATTCAGCTTCGACGTCGCGGATCGCGATGCGTTCACGTTCCGCGGGCTGATGGCGGTCGAGGAGCTCGAGACCTTCCTCGGCATCGTGGCCGATATTCTGCACACCCCCCAGTTTAACAGCTACGTTCACCAGGACGAACGGATGCGCGCCGCCATGGGGCGGATGGGCAGCGGCGGGATGGGCGAGGGCTTGCGCGAACTCACCGATCACCTTTTCAAGGGCGACGCGCGTTTCACTTGGGGAAAGCCGCTCGATTATATCGGCATGAGCGTGGTGGACGTGCGGCGATGGATGCAGGAGCCGCTGGCGCGGGGTTATGTCGAGGCGACCCTGGTCGGAGACGTCACGGAGGAGGTGGCGGTGCGCGCGACCTCCCGTACCCTGGCCGCGCTGCGGGAGCGGGCGGCGGCGAAGGCGGTGCCCGCCGATCCGAAGCCGGTAAGGGTGACGGCAATTCCGGGGTTCAACCGCATCGAATTTGTGGGCGAGCAAAACATGGGGCTGGTGGTCGGCACCTGGCCGGTCAAGGGCGCGAGCCACGTGCGGGATCAGGCGGCGCTGGAACTGCTGGCGAAGATTTTGGAAATTCGCGTGCGCGCGGAAGTCCGGGAAAAGCTCGGCCTGGCCTATTCCCCTTCGGCGGCGTTTGAGCCCTACGACGGCTTTCCGGATTTCGCGCTCCTGCGGGCGCAGATCGATTGCGGACCCAACGACACCGCCAAGGTGGCGGCGCTGGTGCAAAGCATCGGCGCGGAAGTCGCGGAAAAAGGCGTGCGCGAGGGAGAATTCATGGGCGCGCGCGGGATCCTCAAAAGCCAGATCCGGCAGGCCTTTCGCGATAACAGTTTCCTGGCCGCCCTGGTGATGCGAGCGCAGGAGCGCCCCGCCGAGATCGAGGAAATCCGCGCCTTGCAACGCGGGCTGATGGATTCGGTCACGCGGGAGGACGTCAACACATGGGCCGCGCAGGTGCTCGTGCCGCTGAACTGCCGCGCGGCGGCGGTCGTGCCGAAGGCTTTTGTGGGAGTGCTGCAGGCGCCCTGACGCTCCTGACGGTTATATCCGAAATCCAGTATGGTGGCGTCCCCAAGGGGCGTCCCGCTGTGGCGGCAACGCCACGAATGGTTTGGCAAAGGCGATTCACGCGAAGACGTCAGTCTCCGTCGTCGGCGGGTTCATCCCAGTCCGTCTCGTCCAGCGTGACGCCGGCGGTAAGCCGGTGTTCGACGGCGGCGACCAGCTGGTGCGCAATCCCCGTCCAGGTGAAAAGGCTCCGGGCCTTGTGCGCCCCCATGCGTGAAAGCCGGGTGCGCAGGCGCGGATGGCGGAAGATTTTCGCCATCGTGATGCCGAGATCCTCCCGGTCGAACGGGTCCGCAAACAGGGCGTGCCGCCCGAACGAGAGCGCGCGATACAATCCGCCGTGCACGGTCACCACGGTCGGCGTGCCTGAGGCCATCGCTTCGATGGCCGTCATGCCGAAGGGTTCGTATCGACTGCACAGCACGAACATGTCCGCCGCCCGATAGTAGTCGGGGAGGTCGTTGTCCGCGATAAAGGAACCAAACTGGATGCGGGCGTCATACCCGGATTTCTCCGCCCGGTGGTGGAGCTCGGCCAAAATTTTCTGCTCGTTTTCATTGAGGTCCTGTCCGCCCACCGCGAGGTGCAGGACCGCATCGGGGTGACGCGCGGCGACCAGCTCAAAACCATCGATCAGCAAATCATAGCCCTTGTTGCGGGCGAGGCGCCCCAGCGCGAGAATGACCTTCCCTTTGAAACCCAGTCGTTCGCGGATCGCCGCGCGGGAGGGCTCGCTGACGGGATAAAAACGGTGGTCGTCATAGCCGGGTGGAACCATGCGCACTTTCGCCGCGGGGATTTCGTACTCCCGAACAATGAGGTCGAGTTGCGGCGGAGTCGTGGCAATCACGATGCTGCAGTCGGAATAGAGCTGCCGTTCTTCCGCAATGCGCCGGCTGAAATTGTATCGGCGCTCAAACTCCGCTGCCGGTTCCGCGAAGTCGGACTCCATCTGGCGCTGCTTCCACAGGCCGATCGAATGGGGCGTGTGCACGTGCGGGATCCCGAGTACATTGGACAGGTGCTGCGCCGCGACACCGGCATCCCAATAATGACTGTTGATAAACGTGTAGTTCAGCCCGTGCCGCTGGATGAAACGCAAGGCGTGCTCATTCCATTCGGGCAGGTGATCGGAAAGATATTCCTTTGGAATGAAATCCTTTCCTCCGCACGGCATCCGCAGGATGCGCACGCGGTCGCTCACCGGCTCGATTTCCGGCTGCTCTTCGAAACGGCGGGTCCAAATGTCGACTTGATAACCGAGCTGCGCCAGCTTCCGGGAGAGTTCGAGCACATACACCACCTGCCCGCCGGTGTCGGCGGCGCCGAGCGGCGGCACGGCGGCCACATAGCCGTGAGTGGAAATCATCGCGATCCGCGGCAGAGGGCTATCGGCCGCGAGCATCGTGGAACCGGGGTGGAGCCCCGGCGCTGTGACGTGGGCAGAGCCTGCGGCGGGCACGAAGTTGTCCGGGAGATTGGTCATGGATCGTCGGATCACGCGTTGGCGAACAGAAGCCCCTTGCGCCGCACGGGCCTACAGAGGCTTGGCGCCTGCGAATGTTCCCGCCTGAGCGCGCGTGGCTTTCTCCGGCGGCGGGTGGGCCTAACGGGCACGCGCCCAATCAGATGCTGGCCGGAAGGAGGCGCAAAAAAAGCCGGAGCGCGCAGGCTCCGGCTTGAAGGGTGGCGCGGCCGCGGACGGGGCGATCAGCCTTCCTTGAGTTGGTGAGGCGCGACGTCGGCATCCTTCGGATTCACCGGGATGCGCATGCCGTAGAAGCTGCGGTAAACGAAGAACAAGGCCACCGCGAAGACCACGGCGCCGACACCGTGCTTCAGGCCCGCTTCCATCTTCACCGCGATCTCCACCGCAAGCAGGCCGAAGAGCGTGGTGAACTTGATGACCGGGTTCAGGGAAACGGAGGACGTGTCCTTGAATGGATCACCCACCGTGTCGCCGACCACCGTCGCAGCGTGCAAGGGCGTATTCTTCATCTTCAATTCGACTTCGACGATCTTCTTGGCGTTGTCCCATGCCCCGCCCGCGTTGGCCATGAAGATGGCTTGGAAAAGGCCGAAGAAAGCCATCCCGATCAGGTAGCCGATGAAGAAAAAGGGATCGAAGAACGCCAGCGAGAGGGAGAAACAGAAAATGACGATGAAGATATTGATCATGCCCTTTTGCGCATACTGCGTGCAGATGCGCACGACTTCCTTCGAGGCTTCGGTCGACGCCGTGGCGGCGTCGAGCTTCATGTTGTCCTTGATGTAAACGACCGCCCGGTAGGCGCCGGTGACGACCGCCTGCGTGGAGGCGCCGGTGAACCAGTAGATGACCGCGCCGCCCATCAGCAGGCCCATGAGCGCTTCGGGGTGCACGAGCGAGAGGCGCTCGAGCACGCTGAAGGCCGGGTCCAGGGCGGAGTAATGCGCTTTCAGCATCATGATGATGCCGAACACCATCGTCGTGGCGCCCACGACCGCCGTGCCGATCAGCACGGGCTTGGCGGTGGCCTTGAAAGTGTTGCCCGCGCCATCGCCTTTCTCGAGCTGGTGCTTGGCGCCTTCAAAGTCGGGCTTGAACCCGAAGTCGCGCTGAATTTCTGCCGAGATGTTGGGCTTGCCCTCGATTTGCGAGAGTTCGTACACCGATTGGGCGTTGTCGGTCACCGGCCCAAAGGAATCCACCGCGATCGTCACGGGACCCATGCCGAGAAAGCCGAAGGCCACCAGGCCGAACGCAAAGATGGGCGCGGCGAAGCGGAAATCCGCCGGCATCATCGCCTGCAGCGCGGCGTGGCCCGAGAAATAATACGCGCCAAACATCAGGGTCAGAATACACAGGCCGGTCCAGAAAGCGGAGAAGTTGCCCGCGACCAGGCCCGACAGGATGTTCAGCGAGGCGCCGCCCTGGCGTGACGAGGTGACCACTTCCTTGACGTGCCGGCTCTCGGTCGAGGTGAAGATCTTCGTGAACTCCGGAATCAGCGCTCCGGCAATCGTGCCGAGCGAAATGATCGTCGAAAGAACCCACCACAGGCCGGCGTGGCCGCCCAGTTTTGAAAGCAGCAGGTAACTGGCGACGTAGGTGACGATGATGGAAATGATCGACGTGATCCAAACGAGATTCGTAAGGGGATGCTCGAGGTTAAAATCCTTGGCGTTGCCCCAGACACTCCGGCTGATGGCGTCGTTGACCCAGTAGCTGACCAGCGAGGTGATCACCATCAGGATACGCATCGCGAACAACCACACGATGAGGGTGGCGCAGAGCGTCGGGCTGGCCGCCAGGGCCAGCGCGAGGAAAGCGATCAGCGCGACGCCGGTGACGCCGTAGGTTTCGAAACCATCCGCCGTCGGTCCGACCGAGTCGCCGGCGTTGTCGCCCGTGCAGTCCGCGATCACGCCGGGGTTGCGGGGGTCATCTTCGGGGAGGTTGAACACGATCTTCATGAGATCGGCGCCGATGTCCGCGATCTTCGTGAAGATACCGCCGCAAATGCGGAGCGCGGAGGCGCCGAGGGATTCGCCGATCGCGAAGCCGATGAAAGAAGGTCCCGCGAGCTCGCTCGGGAGAAACGCCAGGATGCAAATCATGAAGAACAACTCGATCGCGACGAGCAGCAGGCCCACGCTCATGCCGGACTGGAGCGGGATGAGCAGTGTGGCGAGGGGGTTGCCCTTGAGCGCCGAAAAGGCGGCGCGGGAATTGGCGACCGTGTTGATGCGAATTCCAAACCAAGCGACGCCGTAACTGCCCAAAATGCCGAGAACCGACGCCAGGAGAATGATGATGACGTGACCCGCGGAATTGTGCGAGAGCACGCCGAAATAGTAGGTCATGCAGATCGCGATCAATACCCACAAGGCAGCGAGGAACTTGCCCTGCTGGAAGAGATACGTCTTGCACGTTTCCCAGATGATTTGGGAGACCGCGCTCATGGAAGAGTGAACCTGCAGTTTTCGGGTCTGCAGGTACTGCATCCAGCCGTAAACCATGCCGATCGCGCAGACGGCCAGGCCGATCATCAGGACGGACATGCCACTCAGGGCTCCGTCGAAGAACGAGACCGTCCGCAGGTCCGGAATCTTGATATCGGCTTCACTGGCTTGGACGGCGGGCGTCAACGCCAGCGCCATGCCAGACAGACTCATTTTGAGAAGATCGCGTACTTTCATGGGAATAAGCTGATGGCGGGGAAAACCGGCCAAGGGGTTGATGAGACGCGGTGGTTGTGGCTCGCGAAAATACTGCCAGCGAGTCTTAAATGCCGGGGTCACGCAGAGTAATAAAGCCCGCTAATCGGGCACGTTTGAACGCTGGATGGGTTCTAATTCCAAGGGTGACATCGGCTTCGGAGAAAACCGGCCAAGCGGCATGGGGCGAAATCGGTGGAAGCGTAAAATCGAGCCTGAATTCGCTCCGCAGCCACCCTTGTTGCAGCACCACGGCGGTTTACGCTTTTCAAGGCCGGCCGAGCCAGTCGTCGCCTGCCGAGGGTGCCGGATCCGGCGAGCGCCCCATCCGACGAGGCCAAAAAAAATCAGGCCGTAGGTGGACGGTTGGGGAATCGAGCCCGTGCAGTTCGTCACACCGACGCGTTGGCGCTGGGGATTACGCCGCCGTGGTCAGGCGGGGGCTTTTTTGAGTCAGGCCCAGGACGCGGGAAGACTTGCGCTGCGATCACCGTGGTCCGGGACGCTGAACGACTTGCTCTTCTCCCGCATCAGGAGATCAACAAGACCGACCTCAACCAGCGCCAGGTCGCCGGCCAGTCGCTGATCCGGAAATTGGTTCGCTCCCGGGACTGAATGGTCCTATTTCGATAGGGCCATAATTCCCTGCCCTCCGCCTCTAACTGCCGGGCGGCATCTTCCTTATAGTAATCCGATGCTCCAGCGTTCTCTCCTTTCCCGCCGCGACCCGCGCCGTTGCGCGAGTCTTTGGCGCCAGGCCCGCGCTTTTACTCTGGTGGAGGTAATGGCCGCCGCCGCCGTCATGGCTCTGGCGATTTCAACGTCGGTGACCACGCTGCAG
>JBEENF010000038.1:0-15193 GCA_041192325.1 Verrucomicrobiota bacterium | reverse complement strand
AAAAAATTTGCCGGCGAAATCGTGAATCCCGTGGCGCCTGGTCCCGACGATTTCTGATCCAGCGGCTGCCAACGGCCCTTGGAGCCTGGCGGTTTTTGCAGGAATTTGCGCTCACTGGAATACTCCGGTTGTCCATAAACGATGCGGGGGCGCGACTGCCAGTCATAGAGATAGCGGCCCGGGTAGGTGTCCTCGTCCACCTGGCTCACCTTGCCGGTGAAAACGTTGATTTTGTACAGCGACGTGGGCGTTGGTTCCATTCTTTGGACCCGTGGCGCCCTGGCCAGCGGGTCCGCCGGCGCCGGGTCAATTTCGCCCGTCGCCGCCGGAGCTTCAGGTCGGGCAGCGAGCGCTTCCACCAGGACATGCTGCGCATCGCCGGCGGGGAAACCGATCACGTTGATGTGACGTGGCGTATCGATGAAAGTCGGCGGCGTATCCTCATCCCCCGGCGGGAGTGGCACTTGGGTTGAAACGGTAAACTCGCTGCCATCCACAAGCTTCCGGGCGTTTCGTCCGTCGGCATCGGCCGCAAAGATGCGCGAGATTACTTTCACCCGCTGTCCAGCGGGCATCGAAATCAGTTCCTCGGTCGGCGCGAAAACGAGGCGTGTCGGCGTGATCCACCGCAGGAAACGCAAGCGCACGGCCTCCTTCTCCTTGGAAAAACTCACGCGCCGATCTTCCGCGACGGTAATGGTCATCCGCGAAACCGGGTTGTCGACCGGCATGATGATCACCGCCAGTTCGCCCCGGGCGTGCCGCGAATAAGCCACATATTTTCCGTCCGGCGACAGCGCCACCATCTCGCCTTGGAACGGGCGATAGAGGCCCGCGGCGCGTTCCTCCAGTGACGCGGCGAGGGAAACGGTCGCGAGCACCAGCCCGGCTAAAGCGGCAAAGGGGGAATTCAGCAACGTCACGACCGCGGGAGCGAAGCTTCTGCCAAGGTCTCGCGCAAAGCTTTATTGCCCTGCATCCCCGGCCCCACCCCGCTTTTCAGCATTGCAGGGCTAAACTCGAACGAAAACGCCACCAGCACGCCTGCGACCTCCTCCCCGGGCTCCACGGGAAGGAACGCCGGGGGGGGGCGGCACGGCGGCGACGGCAGCGAAAAAAAAGTTCCGTTCACCTCTTGCAAGGATTTGCGCAAGCGTAATCCGATAGCAAATACAGCGGACCTGACGCAACCCCGTGCAGGGGCAAAGTCTAGGAGACGAGCGTCGGATTCGGGCCGTCAACTGCGCATATTGCCCAGGGGTGACCCGACAATTTCTAGCGTTGTAGGGAAAGCTCTGATCTGCCGCATAGGATTCATGCCCTTGGTGCCTTTCCGCTGGTTATTCGTTGTGTTCAGTCTTTTTTTGGCCGCCGCCGGGGCTGATTTTTATCTTTCCCGTCCGGCCGAAAGTCCCGCTGCCATCAATGCGAGTGAGCGTCTTGGCATCACGGATTTTCTGGCGGCGGCTCGCGCGGGACAACTCACGACCGGACAAATCCTTTATCGCGGCAACCCGTCCGGTGTCGCGGATTTGACCGCAAAACGGCCCCTGAGCGCCGGTGGCACGGTGGTGCAATCAACCGCGCGCCTCACCGATGCGGACCTCGCGCTTTTGCGCGAACATCGTTTCTCGGAGGAGGACGCGCTGACCATGGCGAAGGTCCCAACCCCCACCTTGCGCCAGCAGGCGGCTGGATTGGCGCATGGCTCCATGCAGGTATTCGGCCTCCTCCTCGTGGCCAGCGGCATCATCGTCGGAGCCCAACGTTATGCGGGGCGCTTCACGGCGTTTTCTCCAAAAGCGTTAAACGCCGCGACTTCGACCGTAAAATTTTCCGCGGTGGCGGGCTGTGATGAAGCGAAGGACGAGGTGCACGAGATCGTCGAATTTCTCCGTGATCCCGCGCGCTTCAGCGGCGCCGGGGGCCGGATGCCGAAGGGCTTGTTGCTCGTTGGCCCTCCCGGCACCGGCAAGACGATGCTGGCCAAGGCCGTCGCTGGTGAGGCGAAGGCGCATTTCTACAGTCTGAGCGGCTCCGATTTTGTGGAGCTTTACGTCGGCGTGGGCGCTTCACGCGTGCGCTCGCTTTTCAAGAAGGCGCGCGAAACCGCCCCCAGCATCATCTTCATTGACGAGATCGACGCGATCGGGCGCGCCCGCTCCTCCAGCGAAGGCAACGGCGCGCAGCAGGAACATGACCAGACCTTGAATGCGCTATTGGTGGCGATGGACGGCTTCAATTCCGGGGACGCGGTGGTGGTGGTGGGCGCCACGAACCGGCCGGAGACGCTGGACCGCGCCCTGCTCCGCCCGGGCCGGTTCGATCGGCAGGTGTCGGTTGGGTTGCCGGACCTCAAAGGCCGGGTGGCAATTCTGCAGGTGCATGCTGGCGCCGTGAAACTCGATGCCACGGTGCAGCTGGAACAAATTGGCAAGGCCACGCCCGGCTTTTCCGGCGCCGACCTCGCGAACCTGCTTAACGAAGGCGCGATTCATGCCGCCCGCCATCGCCGGGGCACGATTCTCATGTCCGATCTCGACGAGGCGCGCGACAAGATCAACTGGGGTCGCGAAACGCGCCGGGTGATGACCCCGCGCGATCAGCAGGTGATTGCGTATCATGAAGCTGGACACGCCTTGATGCAGGTCATCTCAGGCGAGGACGCGATCAGGCTGCAAAAAGTGACGATCATCCCGCGGGGTCGTTCCCTCGGCAGCACTCATTTCACCCCGGAACGAGATCTCTTCAACCATTCGCAGGAACAACTGATTGCGAGGCTCCGCTGCCTGATGGCGGGACGCGTGGCCGAGGAACTGGCGCTGGGCAGCATCACCAGCGGCGCGTCCGGCGATATCCAGGAGGCGACGCGAACCGCACGGCAGATGGTGTTTGAATGGGGCATGTCGCCACTGGGTTTTATGGCGCTATCACGGTCGGAAGGAGAAGAATCGATTGCGAGTCCACAGACGTTTCACGAGGCGGAGCGTCACGTGAAGGCGCTGCTCGACGAAAACTACGCCGCCACCACCGAGGCGCTATCGCTGCACCGGGTGGCGCTCGACGCCATTGCGGAAGACCTGATCTCACGCGAAACAATTTCCGGCGATGACGTCAGGCGTCTCGCCGCCTCCTCCGTTCGCGCCGCGAAGTAAAACGCCTTCCGCGCAGGGCCTAAACTTGCGCGTAACGTCCGATGGATGCGAGCGCACGCACGAGTTCGTCGAAGCGCGACGGCTTGGTGACAAACGCACAGACCCCGGCCGCGAGCGCATCCTCCCGATCATTGGGAACGTCGGACGAGGTCATCATCGCAACCGGAATATCCCGCATCGCCAGGTCATTTTTCATGGCCCGAACCAACTCGAGGCCGGACATGTGCGGCATGCTCAGGTCCGTCACGACCAAATCGGGGGCTTCGGCCGCTTCGCATTTCACTAACCAGTCATAGGCGGCGCGGCCATCCACGGCGGTGGCAATGGGCCGAAAAAGCCCGCTGCGCTCCGCGGCGGCGGCGATCAAAAATCGCAACGAGGCTTCGTCATCCACGATGAGCAATGAAATTTGGTGCTTTGCCTGGTCATTGCTGGCCATACTCAAGCATAGTTCCAGCCTCCCCAATCCGCCACGTGGGAAATTCGGAAAAACACATGGGACATGCCCCGTCCCATTAACCGGCAGGTTTCGGCGGCGGGCGACAGAGATTTTTCGATCACGTCCGGACCGCCGCTGATTGGGCCAAGTTTTACTCGTGGAACGTGGGGGCGGTCGTCGGGTCCGTGGAACGACTTGGGCCGCATCTCCCCCTCGTCCCGCTCTCTCCAAGGTCATGATGCCGCCCACCTCCCCGCAAGACTTCCCGGCCTGCGAGCGATCCGGCAGCCGCATGAATTGCCAGGTCTGCGGCCAGATTCACCGGGTAATTCCTCTGTCTCCCGGCGAACGAGCCCGCTGCGTCCAATGCGGCGCGGTGATGGCAAAAGCTTCCCGTCATGGAATGGACACTGCCCTGGCCTGCGCCGTGGCGGGCCTGTTCTGCGCGATTCCCGCCGCGCTTCTTCCCGTCGTCACCGTTTCGAAACTCGCCAACGAACGCGCCGGCATATTGTTCACCGGGGTGGCGGCGCTATGGGCGGATGGCATGCGAATGGTGGCCGTGTCGGTGGTGATTTGTGGCGCGCTCACGCCCATTCTTTTGCTGGGCACAATCGTGGCACTGGCACTGCCCTGGCGTTGGGCCCCCGTGTTGGCCCGGCCACTCGCCACAGCGGCGCGGGTGTTCGAACACTGGGCGATGCCGGAGGTGCACGTGCTGGCGATGCTCGTGGCGTTGGTTAAACTCCACACGCTGGTGGGAGTCACCATTGGACCGGGCTTCTGGTGTTATGCGGCCATGTCTTTTCTGATGCTGCTGGCATGGAACAATTTTAACCTGGTGGGGACCCTGCCTGTCACATCGCCGGTCGGCTCCCCCAGATGAGCGAACGCTGGCAACTCCACCAACGCGCGAGTTGTGCGCGCACCGCCGCGTTCGCCGTGGCGGCTGGCATCATGCTGGTGCCGGCGAACGTGCTTCCCGTCCTCACCACCAGCATTTCGGGTCACGAGCGAACGGATACCATATTTTCGGCGACCGTGGGACTTTGCGAGGATGGTTTGTGGGCCCTGGGCGCCATCGTGTTCATCGCGAGCCTGGCCATTCCCTTCCTCAAGTTGCTGGGATTGGGATGGCTGCTGCTCGCGGCGAAACGCGGGCCCGGCTCCCATTCGCCCAAGCTGACGCGGCTTTACAGCGCACTCGATATCATCGGTCGCTGGTCGATGCTCGATGTCTTTCTCGCAGCTTTTCTGACGGGCGTCGTGCAGTTTGGGTCCCTGGCCCGCGTGCAACCGCGTGCGGGGATCGCGGCATTCGCGGCCGCGGTGGTATTGACGATGCTCGCGACCCGCTCGTTCGACCCGCGTATCCTGTGGAAGGAAACCGCCGCCGAACCAGCCCTGTCCGTATGAACATCCCGCCTGCACCCAAAGTGTCGCGGGCGCGCGCGTTCTCCCTCGTGTGGGTCGTGCCCGTCATCGCGCTGGCTGTCGGCGGCTGGATGATTTTCCGGGAGCTCCGACAGCGTGGCCCCGAAATCACAATCGAGTTCGCCGACGGCTCGGGGATTGAGGCAAACAAAACGATTCTTGAGCACAAGGGCGTCGCGATCGGATCGGTGCGTTCCGTAAAACTCATGCCGGACCACCTCGGCGTTGAAGTGCAACTGAGGCTGGACCGGGATGCGGCGGGGGTGGCCACGCGCGACGCCACGTTTTGGGTGGTTCGACCCGAGATTGGTCTTTCGGGCGTTCGCGGCCTGGACATGCTGCTCACCGGAGCGCGGCTCGCAGTTCGCCCGGGCGTCGAGCCGCCCGCGACTCGTTTCAAGGGCCTCGACCGCACGCCTCCCCCCGACAACTCGACCGACGGCCGGGCTTTCGTGCTCGAAGCCGACCAGCTCGGATCACTCAACCCGGGCGCGCCGGTTTTCTTTCGGGAGTTCAAGGTAGGCTCGGTCGAAACCAGCTGGCTGGCGGACAGCGCGACCGCCGTGTTAATCCGTATCCGGGTTTTCGCCCCCTACGTGAACTTGGTGCGAACGAACTCCCGATTCTGGAATGCGGGCGGGGTTTCCCTAAAACTCAATCTCCTCGGCGCGCAGGTAAAAAGCACTTCGCTGGAATCTCTCTTCGCGGGCGGAATCGCGTTCGCCACTCCCGACGGCAAAACTCTGGCCCCACCCGCCGAGGAGGGTGCGCGCTTCAAGCTGAACGCAGAAGCAGACAAGGACTGGCTCAAATGGCGTCCGTCCATTCCCGTGCAGTCGGAAGAAGCCAGCCCCAAACCCGAAACCAACAGCGCGATCGCGGAGGCCCTGAAAAAATGACCCGAAGCCCCCGCCCACCGGTGGCCCGCCCAGCTACTATGCACCCAGCGCCGCGATGACACCCGGTAGCTCGCGAATGTGGGTCATGGGGAAGAATCGTGCGCCCGGCGCCGGCTTCTCGTCAACGTGCTCGGCCGCCCAGGTAATTCGATAGGGCACATGGGCGGCAGCGCCCCCGAGCGCCAGGACAGGTAGAATATCGGATTTCAAGGAATTCCCGACCATCAGAAATCGTTCGGGCGCGATGGTATGGCGCCGGAAGATCTCGGCATAGGTGGCGATGTTTTTTTCCGACACGATTTCGACGTGGGCAAAACGCGCCGCCAGGCCGGACTTCGCCAACTTTCGCTGCTGGTCGCGCAAATCCCCCTTGGTTATCACCACCAGAAGGTGACGCGACGAGAGGTGCGCCAGCGTCTCCTCGACCCCATCGAGCAAATCGACGGGATGCGCGAGCATCTCGCGGCCGAGTGCAATGAGTTGCTGGATTTCCTCGGGACGAATTTTTCCGGCGGTCAGTTCAATCGCTGTCTCGATCGCGGACAGCGTGAAGCCCTTCACGCCGTAGCCATAGAGTTCGAGGTTGCGCATCTCGGTGGCGAACAGGGTGCGATCGACCATTTCCGCCTCATGATAGTGGGCCAGCAACGCGCGATAACGGGCATGCACGTTTTCGAAAATGACTTCGTTATGCCAAAGAGTGTCATCTGCATCAAATGCGATGACGAGGTCGTGCGTGGCCATGCCCCACAGTTGAGAAATGACGCTGGAACGGAGCAAGCCCGCATGCCGCGGCCCAGCCGGAGCGCAAATCGCTGCGCTCGGCCCCGGTCGCCAAAATGTTGGCGCCCCAAGCGGCCGGTCGGAGCCCACTTCACGCGTTCAAGGTATATTCATTCGCTAAAATCCCCGCCGCGTCATAGCGTCTGGGCAAGCAGCGCCCAAATCATCGAATTAATCTTCCACCACCATGGCCCGACCTTACCGCAGACGCGCAATTTCTTTTGTCAACCGGGCCTACAGCCACGATCCGCGCGAACGCGTCGAATCAATCGGAGGCATTAATACTGATCAAACACGCTGGATGTTGTCCCAAACAGCAGCCATCGCGGCCATCGAAGCCGGCACGGATGAGTTCTACGTGGGCTCCCCCGACGAACCCGTTAAGGTCATCGTCCTGTCGCACGGCGGGCAAAAGTATCTGCAGACGGAGCGCGAGAAAACGCACCCGGACGAATTGCTCAGCCTGCCGACGCGTTAATCGAAACAACGCGGAGTGCATTCCGCCCCTGACGGGCGGCTTCCCTTGGATTTTGCTCCGCTTAGCCTGAGGCGAGATGCCAGTGTTGGCAGAGCGGACAAAGGTAAGCCTTTCGCTGTCGTTCAACGCCGACAAACATCGCAGCGTCCAGCGCGTCTCCCTGGCTCCGGTACCGGCGTTTGCGCTGGCACATTCTCTTTTGTTCGTCGCGACCAGGTTTCTTCATGACTCTCCGCCGGTGAACTTGAGACGTAGCAACTTGGATTTCGGAGTCAAATGACCTCCATCGTCAGTGCTCTCCACCACGCACCGCACCAAGCACCTGACGCGCTTGCGCAACCAACTCGAAGGAACGGAGGCGCGCTTTTTGATCAAAAATCGCGGCCGTAATCATCAGTTCATCGACGCCCGTCCGTTCCAGAAAAGCCTGCAACCCCCGCTCGACCGTCGCCGGCGACCCCACCACGGACTCGCGAAAGGCGCTCCCGATCATCGCTTCCTCCGCGGCCGACCAGCGCCCTTCCATGCGCTCCACCGGAGGAGGTAGCAGGCCGGGAACGCCGCGCCGCAGATTGAGAAAGGCGAGTTGCTGGGAACTAAACAGCCGCGCGGCTTCGGCGTCTGTGTCCGCCGCGTAAGCGCCAATCGCCGCCATCGCGTAAGGTCGCGGCCATTGGTCGGAGGGTTGAAATTCGGAGCGATATACCTCCAACGCCGCGCCCAGCAGGTCCGGGGCAAAATGAGAAGCGAAGGCGAAGGGCAGTCCCAAAGCTGCAGCGAGCCGGGCGCTAAACAAACTCGAGCCCAGCAACCAGATGGGGACATCCAATCCGGCTCCTGGCACCGCTTGCACTGCCTGCCGCGCCCGGGCGGGGCGAAAGTATGACTGCAATTCCACCACGTCCTGAGGAAATGTATCCGCCGTCTCGATGCGGCCGCGGCGCAATGCCCGGGCGGTAAGCTGGTCGGTTCCCGGGGCGCGGCCGAGTCCGAGGTCGATCCGGCCGGGGAAAAGCGAGGCGAGCGTGCCGAACTGCTCCGCGATCACCAGCGGGGCATGATTGGGCAGCATAATCCCGCCTGAACCCACCCGAATTGTCGCCGTCCCTGCTGCCACGTGCGCTAGGGCCACAGCGGTCGCCGCACTGGCAATGCCGGGCATATTGTGATGTTCGGCCAGCCAAAATCGGCGGTACCCAAACTGCTCCGCATGCCGCGCGAGCTCACGCGCGCGATGCAAGGCATCCGCCGCCGTACCGCCCTGCACGATGGGAGCGAGATCGAGAACGGAGAAAGGAACCATGCCGCAGGCT
Source organism: Verrucomicrobiota bacterium (assembly GCA_041192325.1). Lineage (GTDB taxonomy): Bacteria > Verrucomicrobiota > Verrucomicrobiia > Opitutales > Opitutaceae > ER46. The sequence continues at coordinate 6,692 of JBEENF010000038.1, read as the reverse complement.
GGGTGAAACCGTCGCTTTTGCCAGTCAAACGGGAGGAGCGGCCATTCGCGCCGGAACGACTTATCGGGCGCTCCGCGCCGGCTCCACCGATCCGCTAAGTTCCACCACAGGTCCGGGTGCGATCGCGAAAAACTCCGTTGACCCACGCTCGTCGCGGACGAAAATCACGTTGCGCCGAACGCAGTGATCTTTCCGGGCGCAATCGATCATAAACCTCGTTTTCGGAAAAACTTCCGATCGAACCGAACAAACACCACCGAGGAGATACCATGGAAACGCACTTCCCCGACATGGAAAATACCCATACCCGACTTGCCCGCGAACGCATGCTCGCCGACCTCCGCACCCTCGTGGATGACGCCGAAGAGTTGCTCAAAGCCACCGCCGACGAGGTGAGCGACAAGGCCGCCGAGGCCCGGACCAAAGTGACCGCGGCGTTGGATCGTGCGCGCGCGACTTGTCAGGAACTCCAGGAACAAAGCGTCGCGTCCGCGAAAGCCGCCGTGAAGAAGGCCGACACGACCATTCGGGACCACCCCTATGAGTCACTCGGCATCGCCTTTGGCGTGGGCCTGCTGCTCGGCGCGTTGCTCAAGCGGAAGTGACCGGCCGCCCTCATGGCTGACCAAGAATCAGGCGGTTGGCTGGACGCGCTCCGCCGCCTCCGTAACTCGGCGCTCGGACTCGCGCGGACGCGCGTCGAAATTTTCGCGATCGAACTGCAGGAGGAAAAACTTCGGACGATCAACCTGTTCGCGTGGATCGGCGCCGCCCTCACGCTGGGTATGGCTGGCTTGCTCGCGCTGATTGGAACGCTCGCTTTGTACCTGTGGCAGGTCGCCGGCTACGCGGGGCTTTCCGGACTCGCCGTAATTTTGCTGGCTGGTTCAGTGGTTATATTTTGGCGCGTGCGGCGGGAGATCCTTGAAGGGCCGCCGCCGTTTTCCGCCACGGTCGCCGAGTTTCAAAAGGACCTGGAATGAGCCTTGCGCCACGAGCCAACGAATTGGCCCTGCGCAAACACCTCCTGCTTCTGGAGGCTGACATCCGGCGCCAGGAAATCGCGCTGGTCTGGGCGGGCCTGCAGAGCCGCACCGCCGGTGCGCGCGGATTGCTCCAGTCAACTCCGTGGTGGGCGTGGGGAGGCGGACTTGCAGCCGCTTTCTTCGTGGCGCGCAAAACCCAAGGGCTGGCGCGCTGGATTCCGACCGCGCTGGCAATGCTGCGACTCTTCAGGGGACAACGTTCGGTTTGAGCCGCGAATCGGCGAGCGGGGTCGTGGCCCACGGCTCTTTCACTTCGCGCGATGCCCCGGCCGCGCCTTGACCCCAAGGAGGTGGCGGGGAACCGTTGCGCACTTGCCTCCTCCTAATCCCGTTCCCGCTGCCGCCAGTCCGACCCCGCCCTTCTGGTCGCGGGTGCTCGGTAGCTTCTCTCATACCCCGAGGACGATGGCGTTGGTCTGGCGCTCGGCGCCAGGCGGCTTGATCTGGATCGCCCTGCTCGTGGTGGCCTCGGCCGCGTTGCCCGTCGCCGTCGCCTGGGTGGGCAAGCTGATCGTCGACGCCGTGGTGGCGGCCAGCAACGCCAACGCCGGATCGGCGCGAGATGCGGCCTTCGAGGACGTGTTGAGGTGGATTATGGTCGAACTGGTGCTCGTGGCCGGCATCGGACTGGCGGAGCGCGGCGTGGGTCTGGTGCGACAACTGGTTGGCTCCCGGCTGGGTATCGACCTCGCGATGCGGATCATGGAAAAAGCAATGACGCTGGAATTGCGTCATTTCGAAGACCCCAAATTCTACGACAAACTCACCCGCGCCCGCCGGGAAGCGTCCTCCCGTCCGCTTTCGCTGGTGCAACAGAATTTTCAAATCGTGCGCAGCGTTCTCACGCTGGCGGGCTACGCTGCGCTGCTCGTGCGGTTCAGTCCATGGGCCGTCGCCGGACTGCTGCTCGCCGCCGTGCCCGCGTTTATCGCGGAGGCGCGGTTTTCCGGCGCGGCGTTTCGGCTCCGCAACTGGCGGTCGCCCGAGGCGCGGCGGCTGAATTATCTCGAATACCTGGTCGGGAACGACGAGCACGCCAAGGAGGTGAAGCTGTTTGGCCTCGGTCCCCTGCTGCTCGGGCGTTACCGGGGACTCGCCGAATCGTTTTACGCCGACGATCGCAAACTCGCGGTGCAGCGCGCGGGCTGGACCTTTGCGCTTTCCCTGCTGGCGACCGGCGCGTTTTACGCCTGCTATGTGGCCATCGCGCTCGCAACGGCAGCCGGCCGCATATCCCTCGGCGACATGACGCTGTACCTGCTGGCGTTTCGCCAGGGGCAGACGGCCTTCCAATCCCTGTTGTCGGCGATCGGCGGGATGTACGAGGACAACCTCTACATGACCAATCTTTTTGAATACCTCGCCATCCCCACCGAACGCGCCCCCCGGGCAGGGCCCGTCGCGCCCCTCCCCATCGAGGAAGGCATTCGTTTCGACGGCGCCGGCTTCCGTTATCCCGATGCCCGGGAGTGGGCGCTCAAGGATATTTCGGTTTTTATTCCGAAGGGTGAGAGTCTCGCTCTCGTCGGACAGAACGGCGCGGGCAAAACCACGTTCATCAAGCTGCTCACCCGACTTTACGAACCCACGGCGGGGCGCGTGCTGCTTGACGGACGGGACCTGCGGGATTGGGGCGACGAGGAGTTGCGGCGGCGCATCGGCGTCATTTTTCAGGATTTCAACCAGTATCATTTCGCGCTGCGGGAAAATGTCGGGGTGGGCAGTGTCGAGCACCTCGCGGATGAACCGCGCATCCACCGGGCGGTGCAAAGCGGCGGCGCGGGCGAACTGGTCGCCAGCCTGTCGGGCGGGCTTGAGACGCAGCTGGGGCGCTGGTTTCACGACGGTGCGGAATTGTCGGGCGGACAGTGGCAAAAGGTGGCGCTGGCCCGGGCCTTCATGCGGGAAGAGGCTGACATTCTCGTGCTCGACGAGCCAACGGCGGCGCTGGATGCCGAGGCCGAGCACGCGGTGTTTGAACGCTTTCGCACCCTGGCGCGGGGGCGCACCGCAATCGTGATTTCCCACCGCTTTCCCACCGTGAGAATGGCGGACCGAATTCTTGTCCTCGATGAGGGACGAATCGTGGAGGAAGGCTCCCACGCGAGCCTCTTGGCGGCGGCCGGCCGTTATGCGCGGCTGTTCACGTTGCAGGCGGAAGGGTACCGGTAGCCCCGGTTATATTTCCCCGCGGACGGCGCTCGTTCAGCTGCGCGATCAATTCCGGCAGCGCAGCCATCAGCGGCGATTCGATCAGAAATTCCTCCGCCTGCTCTTTGCGCCCGCGGGCGCGCAGGCTGGCGTAAACGTGCAACTCAAATTGGAGCTGCACGTGCCGATGCGTTTCCGCGAGGCCGAACGCCTTCAGCAAAAACAGCAGCGCCTCGACGGTGGAGAAACGGCCGCCGTCCTGTTGCGTGCGCAGCCAATAACGGCTCACGCCTGCCATGGGCAGGCCCACGAGCCGCCCCCAGGGGGCAACGTCCTGCGCCATGGCCTTTGCTTCACGCCACGATCCGTCGAGCAACAGCACGTGGGCGGATTCGGGGGGCACGCCCGCGGGCAAGGCGGGACCAGCCGGATGCAAAATCCACAATTCCCGGCCGGGGACGCGAACATCAGCCGCCGCCAGCCCGCGCTCACGCCGCCAGATGTGTTGGCGTGAACCGGTGAGCACGCGGTGAATGAGATGGCCCGTGCTGGTGGGCCGCCAGGATTCGCGGTGATGCATCAACACGTCCACCTGCAGCGGGCATGCGATCGCGCCGAGTCCTGCACAGACGCACCAACGCGGGCACTGTTGGCAACGGTGACAACGGCGCTCGCCTTTTAAAACGACGCTACGCGACATCAGGTTATGCCCGCGGTCCGGCGCTGGCCCAGCGGGGGATGACCACCCGGGCCGGAACGCCGTCAGGGGGTGTTAGAGCCGGAACAGTTTTTTCGCGTTTCCGTGGAGAAGCTTGCGTTCGATCGCCTTGCTCGGCGAAAGCGCGCGAATCTGCGCGATCTGCATCGCCCCCGAACAACGTCCGCCCCGGCCGATGGAATCGGCGCAGTCGCTGCCGTAGATCAATTTATCCTGATGGCGCTCGAGGAATGACGCGCCGCTCCCCTCCCGCTTGACGGCATTCAAACCGGAGCCGGCCGACAAATCACCGTACATGTTCGGGTAGTCGGCCAGATAACGATCGGAAAGCCCGCCCGGCGTGACCTTGCCCAGGGGATAAAGATTTTTCGCGTCGTCCTTGGTGGCGCGGTCAATGTTCGCCCACCAGGTCTGCGCGTGGCCGATGAAGTTGGTCTTCGGATACTTCGCGAGCATCTTGTGGAAGCGATCGAGCCCGTAGTTGTAGCTCTCGTGCTGAAAATGCATGAGAATCGGCACGTTGTACGCAGCGGCGAGCACATACAGCTTCTGCATGGCGGCCGAGTCGCAATCGACGCCGAATTTTTGTTCGCCGATGATGACGGCGCCGAGCTTGAGGTATTTTTCGATTTCCTGCGGCGCGGTTTCCAAATCGCTGACTTCGTTGGCGCCGAAGAGGAATTCGCCGGGATGCGCCTTCGCCAGCGCGTAGCAGGCTTCGTTGGCAGAACACGTGCTTTCCAAGCCGTTCGATCGTCCGAAATGGGTCGACTCGCGCTTCACCGGATGTCCGGCCGGCAACAGAATTGTCGTCGTCACCCCCATGGCCTTTTGATGCGCGATCAACGCCTCGTTGCTGCGCCCCACTTCCGTGATGTTCCATTGCGCGTCCCGCTTCCCGCCGTAATCCGTGTGTTGATGCAGGTCGATGATCGGTTCAGCTGCCGGCGCGGCAGCCCCCCGTGCCAGTTGAGAACTGGCCACCGCGAGGGCGGAGGTGACGAGAAAATCGCGACGCGAAATCAAACGAGGTTCATTCATGGCGGACTGGGTTGGGAGGGCGGTCGAAACCGAACAGAGGCAGCGCCGTTCCGACGCGCACTGAAATTAGCGAAACGCGCGGGAGATCGCAAGCAAGCGCGATCGCAGTTTTCATTGCGTTGCGCTCGATGGCCTCCGTTGGCCTTGACATCGACCGTCGGCCGTTGTGTTCGTCGTCGCAGCGGGGGCGCCCCTGCCTCGACTACGCTTGATGACCTTATGACTACCCCACGCACAATTTTTATCACTGGCGCCGGCGGCGGCTTGGGCCGGGGCCTGGGATTAATCTTCGCGGCCCAAGGCCACACCATTTTGGCCACCGATCTGCGCGTCGACGCCGCGCGGGAAACGGCGGAGCAGATCAGGCGGGCCGGCGGCACGGCGGAGGCGTTCGCCCTCGACGTATCCTCGGCCCGGGACGTCCAGCGCCTCTGGGGGGAACTCGGCGGACGGCGCATCGATGTGTTGATCAACAATGCCGGGCTGCAACACATCTCGTCCGTGGAAGAGTTCCCCGAGGAAAAATGGGATCTGCTGATGGACGTGATCGTCAAAGGCACCTTCCTCGTCACCCGCGCCGCATTGCCGGGCATGCGCGCGCAGGGCTTCGGCCGGTTGATCCACATCGGCTCCATTCACTCGCTCATCGCCTCGCCTTACAAATCCGCCTACTCTGCCGCGAAGCATGCCTTGCTCGGTTTTTCCAAGTCGCTCGCGCTGGAGACCGGCGGGACAGACATCACCAGCAACACGATTTGCCCTTCTTACATTCGCACGCCGCTGGTCGAAGGTCAGATCAAGGATCAGGCACGCACGCGGCAGATTTCGGAATCGGATGTGGTGGAGAAAGTGATGCTGGCCCCGATGCCCAAGAAAGCGTTTGTCACGATCGAGGAATTAGGCGCCGCGATTGGCTATCTCATGAGCCCGCTGGCGCGCAACGTCACGGGCCAGACGATAACGATCGACGGTGGCTGGACGGCGCAATGAGCGGATCAAAGCGGCGGCCACACACCTGACAGGCGAGCGAATGGGACGGGATGCGGCGCGAGGAGACTCACGCCAGGATATCTTTGACCACCTCACCGTGAACATCGGTCAGGCGGAAGTCGCGGCCCTGGAAGCGGAAGGTCAGCGCGGTGTGATCAAAGCCGAGCAGGTGCAGGATGGTCGCCTGAAGATCGTGCACATGCACTTTCTTTTCCACGATACCGAAGCCGAGTTCGTCGGTGGCTCCGTAACTGATCCCGCGTTTCACGCCGCCGCCGGCAAGGAAGAGCGAATAAGCGTCCGGGAAATGATCGCGGCCAAGCACGTCGCCGGCGGCAGTGCGGCCCTCGCGGAACGGCGTGCGACCGAATTCGCCGCCCCAGATCACGAGGGTGTCGTCGAGGAGACCCCGGGCCTTCAGATCGCGGATCAGCGCCGTCACGGGCCGGTCCGTTCGCGCCATCTTTTCCGTCAAGCCGTGGCGAATATCCTCCTTCGGATTGGTCCCGTGAAAATCCCACCCCCAGTCGAACAACTGCACAAACCTCACGCCCTGCTCCAGCAGCCGGCGCCCCAGCAGGCAGTTGTTGGCAAAGCTGGCCTCGCCGGGTTTCGCGCCATACGCCTCGAGCACTTCCGGCGTCTCCCGCGAAATATCCATCACCTCGGGCACGCTGGCCTGCATGCGGAACGCGAGTTCGTACTGCGCAATTCGCGTCGCAGTTTCGGGATGCCCGAGTTCCTGA